>CAJORD010000104.1 GCA_905236605.1 uncultured Synergistales bacterium
GACTCCGTTTGAACAGGCCAAGCGCTATTCAGACTGGCTGCCGGACTCCGAGCGCGCACGCTGGATTATTACGTGTAATTTTCAAGAGTTTCACGTTCACGATATGGAGCGTCCGAAGGCTCCGCCGGAAGTTATAAAACTTGAAGAACTTGATTCACGAAAGTTTCAATTTCTAGTTGATGTTAAAGGGACGACTCCGAAGGATATTCGCGAAGAAGAAATTTCTCTTAAAGCCGGGGAATTAGTCGGAAAACTTTATGACGCTTTCAAAATCCGTTACAAAAATCCCGATGACAAAGATTCGTTGCGCAGTCTTAATATTCTTTGCGTGAGAATCGTTTTCTTACTTTACTCTGAAGACTCGGGATTGTTTGCTAAGAGTCAATTTCACGATTACTTGAAAGCTCACAAAGATAGCTCACGTTACGCATTAATAAATCTGTTTGATGTCCTCTCGCAGAGAATCGAAGAGCGCGATTCCTATCTTGATTCGGATTTAGCCTCATTCCCTTACGTCAACGGGGGACTCTTTGAAGAAAAGAATATCGAGATTCCTCAAATTGACGGCGAACCGCTTGAAATTATTCTTTGCGATATGTCCGAAAGTTTCGATTGGTCAGGTATATCGCCGACTATTTTCGGCGCTGTTTTTGAATCGACTCTTAATCCTGAAACACGACGCTCCGGCGGAATGCACTACACGTCGATTGAAAATATTCACAGAGTCATTGAGCCGTTGTTCTTAAATTCGCTGAACGTAGAATTAGAAAACATTTTTTCAATGCCGAAGAGCTCCACGCGGACACGAAAATTAAATGACTTTCAGAAAAAATTAAGTTCGCTGACGTTCTTAGACCCCGCCTGCGGTTCTGGAAATTTTTTAACTGAAACTTATCTTTGCTTGCGAAAACTTGAAAATCGAATTTTGGCTGACCGTCGTAAGCAGGTCGAATTTGTTCAATCGAAGGACGAGGCCGACTATATTAAAGTTTCTATTTCGCAATTTTATGGAATCGAGATTAACGACTTCGCCGTCGCTGTTGCCCGCACTGCGCTGTGGATAGCCGAAGCTCAAATGTTCAATGAGACGAAGCAAATTGTTCAAGTTCTTGAAGACTTTTTGCCGCTGAAAACTTTCAACAACATCATCGAAGCTAACGCCTTAAAAATCGATTGGCGCGAGGTTGTCAGGCCCGAAAAATTAAATTTCATAATGGGCAATCCGCCATTTCGTGGCGCGCGAGTGATGGACGCTACTCAAAAAGCAGAGTTAAATCAAATTTTCAAAGGCTGGAAGAACGCAGGAAATTTAGATTATGTTTCGTGTTGGTACAAATGCGCCGCCGACTTCATGAAAGAAAATCCGAAAATCAAAGCCGCTCTCGTTTCGACGAATTCAATCACGCAGGGCGACTCCGTTGCGACTTTGTGGAAGCCATTATTTGAAGGCGGAATAAAAATTAATTTTGCGTGGCGGACTTTCAAATGGGACAGCGAAGCAAAAGACAAAGCCCACGTCCATTGCGTCATAGTAGGTTTCAGTTACGGACGCGAACCAGGCGGCACGATTTACGACGGAGACTTAAAAATCGAGGCGAGCAACATTAACGCTTATCTCGTTGACGCGCCGGACGTTTTTGTCGAGAGCAGACAGCACCCGCTTTGTGATGTTCCTGAAATCGGAATCGGAAATCAACCTATTGACGGTGGAAATTATCTCTTCAAAGAGGAGGGAATGCGCGAATTTATCGAAAAGGAGCCGAAATCAGCAAAATATTTTCGTAAATGGTACGGTGCTGATGAATTTATAAATAGAAGGCCGCGTTATTGTCTTTACTTGGGCGACTGTCCTCCTGAAGAGTTGCGAAGAATGCCTGAATGTTTGAAACGCGTCGAAGCCGTGAGAAAATTCCGTTTGCAAAGCACGCGAGCATCAACAAAAAAACTTGCTGAGACTCCAAGAAAATTTCAAACTGCAAACATGCCGACGGGAAATTACATCGTGATCCCTGAAACCTCATCAGAGCGTAGAGCTTACGTTCCGATAGGCTTTATGGATAGCTCCGTTTTGTGTAGTAACGCTTTGAAGATTATGCCAAATGCAACGCTTTATCACTTCGGAGTTTTAACTTCGTGCGTTCATATGGCGTGGGTGAGAACGATAGCCGGACGCCTCAAGAGCGATTATCGCTACTCAAAAGACATCGTCTATAACAATTTCCCATGGCCGTCGCCGTCTGAAAAGCAGCGTGAAAAAATCGAATCGACCGCGCAAAAGATTCTTGACGTTCGCGAAAAATTCCCGGAGTCGTCGCTTGCGGATTTATATGACCCGTTGACGATGCCGGAGGAGTTATTGAAGGCTCA
>CAJORD010000105.1 GCA_905236605.1 uncultured Synergistales bacterium
AAATTTTTTTTCTTCGATTCCGAGATTCAAAGGCGCGTTCACGAGTTTTGAGTTTCTGAACGTGTAGAAATAAACCGAAGGGAAGTTTACGCCGTATTGAATAACAATGTCGCTCCCTTGAACGGTCTCGCGAATTTTCATTCCGATTTCGTGAATAGAATATAAATTTGACGTAAGATTAAACACTCCGGCCAAGGGCATAAGACAAATTAACGCCGCTAAAAAGACATTACGAACCCATTTTCTAGTTTGCCGGGTCTTCGTGTAATACCAGCAAGCAAAAAGAAAAATCGCTAGCGTGATGTCATAAGGGATTAAAGACAACAGCGACTCTTGAATGACAGGAAAATATTTTGTCGTCAATGGCAGCACAACAAAAAACGCAGGCACCAAAATTAAAATATTCAAAAGCACGGCGTAGCGCACAGGCAGCATCTTGCCACGCAGCCAATAATCAAGACGAATAGCAAGTATTGCCGACAACGCCGGAACGCTTGCAGCAACCGCAAGAATATCTGCCGACAAAATCGCATATGCCGCAAATGTCATCGCCCACACGAGCATAAACGTTTCTGGCGACTTCTCCGCAGGATAGCGACGCGGAAAAATTTCTATCAACGCTTGAATCAAAAATCCATGAAATGGCGCAAAACTTACAAATAGAAATAACGCTGCTCCTATAACGCCTCCGAAAGTGTAAGTGTAATTTCGACAGAGCATGAAAAAAATTACTTGCGGGTTCACAACCATTAAGACAGAAAAATAAAGTCCCGATAAAATTAAGTTCGTTATGATTCCAAATGGCCACGTGAAAAAGTCTTTGAATAGTTCCATGTCGTTGCACAGAACGCAATATGACGACACCGCCAAAATCGGCATGAACAATCCCGCCGGACCGTGTGTTATGAATGCAAACGCTATAGCCGCGTGTGAAAAAATTAGCCAGTCTTTATCTTCTTGCGATTGAGCGCGGATAATCCCGAGCAGCGCTAGCGAAGTCAAAAATGAAAATATCGCGTGCGACGAAGCAATTTGTGAAACGACGAAACAAATTATCATGCTGCCGCAAGTCGCCGCCGCAAACCACGAACGACGCTTCGAAATTTCTTTTTCTTCTTCGTCGTCTTCATCTTCATTAGAAGAATCCGGCCATACAAGCAGCGCAGAGATTAAAATCATTCCGAGGCCGGATAACGTTGACCAAAAACGCACGGCAAATTCTCCCCAGCCGAAAATTTTCAGAGCTAAGGCCATTAGCCACCACGTTCCCATAGTCGAGCCTGTCGCTAGAGATTCGCCGATTTTGGGCACAAAATAATTTTCGCCGCCGAACATGTGAGCAGCGATTGAAGCGTTTACGCCTTCAAGATTATCTATAAGGCCGTGATCTCCAATTCCGCGAAAGTATAAATAAAATAAAACTCCCGCAACGAGAATCGCGACTTTATGTTTTACTATCCAAGTTCGCAAGATTTACTTAAAGAGCGGCAACAAAGCCTTAAATTGCGGCGTGCCGGCTTTTTCCAGCATGTGATAAACGACAGTTTCTGTCGGGACAACAAGACAGCCGATTGAGCGCGCCGCTTCAAGAGCCAGAGAATGATTTTTTTCTTCACGACTTCCGCAAGCGTCCGCAGCGATCACGACATTCAAATTATATTTTTCGATTAAGTCAATAGCGGTCGCAAGCACACAGATATGAGTTTCGACGCCGAATAAAATCACAGTGTCTTTAGTCCCCGTATTAAAGTTCAAATTTAAGATTGCGTCCCCGAAGGTCGGCGCAGCGCAGCATGAAAATTCGACTTTTTCCATCGTCGTTGTGCCATCGGGAATTAAATTTTTGAGTTCTGGGATTGTGGGACCGATTCCTTTGGGATATTGTTCGGTTGCTATCATCGGTACTGAAAGCTCGCGCGCGGCTGTGAGAATGCGGACGGAGTTTTTAATAATTTCGTCTTTATTATAAATGGCTGGCAACAATCGCTCTTGCATGTCTACCATTAACAAGAACGACGACCGAGCCGTTATTGACTTGCGCACAGTTCAAAAAACCTCTCTGTCTGAAAAAATTTTTTCGTTTATTATATACTATTGATAAACTTACAGACTTGAAACTAATCACGGAGGGATCAAAATGGCTACAAAAAAAATTACAGCGTTCTATATTGACGGCTGTCCTTATTGCAGACAAGCCCGTACGGCTTTGAAAGAATTGACGGCGGAGAATGAAAAATTTTCTTCAGTGTCGCTCGAATGGATAAACGAAAATCAACACCCTGAAATTTCTGAAAAATTTGATTACAATTACGTGCCCGCGATGTTCATTGAAGGCAAAAAAATTTACGAAGCTCATAGGGGCGAAAGTTTTGAAGAGTGCAAAGGGAACGTCAAGCGCGTCCTTGAAGCCGCAATGTGAAATTCAAAAGGAGAAATTAAATCTTCAATGTCGAAAAAAAAATTTTTAATCGCGCTCACACTTTTTATTTTGCTCCTAGCGTTGCCCGTTTACTCTCTCGATGATGACGCCCTGCCCGACACTGCGACACTTTCAGCTAATCGAATGCGCTTTGATGCAACGACGGGAGATTTTCTCGCTGACGGAAACGTAACTATACAAGCCGGCGATTTGAACGTCGAAGCACCTGTAGGTTCTGGCAATGTCGACCGACGCGAAGTAAATTTTGACAAAGGCATCACGGCTTCGGGCAAATGGCAAGGCGATAAGATAGACTTACGCGCGGGACAGCTCGCACTTTCTTTTAACGACGTTCCAACTTGCAATTTTCGTAACGGAGTTCGCGGCGGTTATGGCCCAATGAAAATCGATTCGGACGCTTTATTAATTGTAGGCTTCGGAGGCATTCAAGACCCTACAGCGTCGGACACTCAAACAAAATTCTTGATTGCTAATGTCCGCAATTTAGAAGACAGTTCGCAGGGCTTGACTTTCAGCGCAAATTCAGTCGAAGGAGTTTTGATAAACGGCGAAGTGCAGGAGATGACGGCCGATAAAAAAATTTCGATAAAGGGCAAGCCGAAGGCCAAGGGCGATTCAGTGAGCTTGAAAGGAGATCACGCGGTTTACTCTCTTGAGCGCGGCAGCGTTGTCGTTAGTGGGCATGTTGTAGCGGTGCAAGGCGG
>CAJORD010000106.1 GCA_905236605.1 uncultured Synergistales bacterium
AAGAAGAATTTGCGACCTTGATTCCCGCGGTCTGGGAAAATTATTTATGTATCTCACGAACCAGTTGAAGCAAAATAATTACGTTGACTCGTTAAAGAAAGCTTTTTTAGGACTAAAGGACAACAACAGATTTCCAAGTGATGAAGAATTTTCCAACGCGCTAATGTCTCGAGATATTTACAGGCAACGACGCTGTAATTATATTCTCGGTCAACTTGCCAATTTTGAAAGCAAAGATAATGATAAAATTAATCCAAAAGATTTTACGATTGAGCATATTATGCCGCAAGATGTAAATCTCTCTCCAGAATGGCAAAACGAACTCGGCTCAAACTGGCGCAACGTTCAGCGAATATATTTACACACGCTCGGGAATTTGACGCTCACAAAATATAATTCCGAAATGAGCAACAAACCTTTCATTGAAAAGAGAGATATGCCGGGCGGTTTTGTTCAGAGCGGCTCAAGATTAAATTCTTATGTCTGCAAACAATCACACTGGAACGAAGATACGATTATAGAACGCGCGAAAATTCTCATAAAAGACGCGTTAAGAATATGGCCGGGACTTTCTAAAACTGTAACTCCGCTAATCATCGATCCGATACCACCGACACCAGTCGAGCCGCCGCAGCCTACTATGGAAAATTTGTTTAAAATTCTCGATAAGCGAATTGAAAATCTTTATCCGGCGATGTTCGAGCGGGCAAAATTAAAAAGCTACACAGCTTACAAAGTTTATGGCAAGAATTACGCTACTGTAAGTCAACAGAAAAAGCGATTAAAAATTATTGTCGAAATGAAATTTCAAGATGTCGCTGACCCAAAAGGCATATGTTATAAAAGTGCCAAAGGGAAAACAGAAGTTTATGTTACAAATGAAAAAGAAATTGATGACGTAATGCGAATAATCGAACAGTCATTAAATCGTAAAATGAATTAGTAAAAAAGGCATAAGTAAAAAATTCCCTCAGAAAAAAATTTTTTCTCTACGGGAATTTTATTTTTTTATTCGTTCTCAGAATCCGAAATTTCTAGCATTTCATCGCCATCAAAATTTTCTTCTTGCGCTTGCGGTTCAGTTTCTGACGGCGGCGAATCTTCATCGCCTTGAGCCATTTCCGAAGAGTCAGGCACAAATCCTATACCTTTATTTACTTCCGACATTATCTCTTTAATAATTTCGTCCTGAAGATTTTTATTTTCGGATAAGAATTTCGCCACGGCTTCTTTGCCTTGTCCGAGCGTTTCGCCTTTGTATGCAAGCCACGCGCCTTTTTTATTTATGACGTTATAATCAATTGCCATGTCCACGACAGCAACGCCCATCGGAATCCCTTTGCCGTAAATCAAACTTGCATGTGCCGTCCTAAACGGGGGAGCTAATTTATTCTTAACAACTTTCAAATATAATTCGTGGCCTATCGTTACGTCGCTCTTTTCAAGTTTTTTACCGCGTCGGACTTCAAGACGGATCGAAGCATAAAACTTCAAAGCGCGGCCTCCCGTTGTCGTTTCACTTGGGCCAGGAGCGTAACCTGTCGAAATCATAGCGCGAAGCTGATTTATAAACACGACTATGCAATTTGTCTTCGCGATTATCGAAGCAAGCCTTCTAAGCGAATATGACATCAAACGCGCCTGAAGTCCTAATTGACTCTCGCCGATTCGTCCGTCAATTTCAGCTTGAGGCGTCAGAGCCGCGACCGAATCCACGACTACAATATCTACAGCGCCGGTTCTGACAAGTTGGTCAAGAACATAGAGAGCTTGTTCGCCGCTGTCAGGTTGAGCGAGATATAAATCTTCGATATTTACGCCGAGCGTTAAAGCAAGTCGCGGGTCAAGAGCGTGTTCTGCGTCAATGAACGCTGCTATGCCGCCCGCCTTTTGAGCTTCAGCAATTGCGCATAACGCTATAGTCGTCTTGCCGGAACCTTCCGGGCCAAAAATCTCAACGATTCGCCCCTTAGGATAGCCTCCGATGCCAAGCGCGACGTCAAGAGGCAAAATCCCGCTTGAGATAACGTCAATATTTTTTTTTGCCGTGTCTCCAAGTCGCATAATGGCCCCGTCGCCGAACTTGCTGCGAATGTCCCCGATAGCCTCTTCTAAAATTTGCTCACGAGTCTGCGCAGCCTTCTTCACAGCTTTAGCCAGAGTAATTCACTCCTTTATTTTGAATTTAGATTTTTTGCCTGATAAGTATACAACAAGAAAAAATTTTTAAGACAAGACGTTCATGCCAGCGGTTATGTCGCGAATGTGTTCGAGGTCCCAAGCGTCGCGATTGTCTTTGTCTTTCATCGTTACGCCGATCACGTCAATTCGCCAGAAGCCGTCCCACTCAATTTGATTTATAAATTCGCGTGAAGCTTTTATAAGCGCGTTTAATTTTTTCGGGCCTATTGAGTCGAACGGCGATTGAATTTTTCCGAGCGTCCTGCAACGCACTTCGACTATAACGATCTCTTCGGGGTTTGATTTTGTGTCAGTGGCGATAATGTCGAGTTCGCCGTATTGAAGTTTGAAATTTCGCGCCAAAATTTTCCAGCCTAAACTTAAAACATATTCGGCGGCAATGTCTTCGGCGAGTTTTCCAAGAATTTGAGCTTCGGTCATTTTATTATCGCCTCGCTTTTTAATTATGAATTTATTACAATGATATTATTTTATTCTATTTCAAAAATTTTCAAAGGGGCAAAGATGAATCTCAAATTCTTAAAACAACTATTCCTTTATGGAGTGTTCGGTGTTCTGACCACTGTACTAAATATTTTTTTATACTGGTTTTGCACACGCGTTCTTTCTTTTTCTGTTGTTCCTGCGACAATAATAGCCTGGTTCTTGGCGCTCCTGTTCGCTTATTACACAAACAAAAAATTTGTTTTTGAAAGCAAAGTTGCGACAGTTAACGCAATTTTTCAAGAAGCTGCAAAATTTTTTTTGTGTCGTCTCGCGACGGGTGTTCTTGATGTCATTATCATGTATATCTTTGCGGACCTTGTAGGACTCAATGACGTTTTTATCAAAACAGTTTCTAATATTATAGTAATAATTTTGAATTACGCAGGAAGCAAAATTTTTGTTTTCAAAAATAAAAAGGAGAAAATTTCATGAACAAACTTGCAGCAGTTGCTCGCGGTGATATGCCGGCTGAACTTGTTATTAAAAATGCTCGTGTCGCGAATGTCTTCACGCTCGAATATGAACTTGCTGACGTCGCTGTGTTAAGTGGCAAAATCGCAGGGGTCGGCCAAAATTATCACGGCCTCGTAGAATTTGACGCGCGGGAAAAAGTTTTAATTCCGGGCATGATTGATGGACATGTTCATATTGAAAGTACAATGATGACACCGCCGGCTTATGCGTATGCTGTCGCTCTTCATGGAACGAGTACGGTTATGGCTGACCCTCACGAAATTTCAAACGCTCTCGGAATGGCCGGCCTTGAATACATGTACACGGCTTCGCAAGGGCTTCCGATTGATATTTTCTTTGGCGCTCCGTCGTGTGTTCCGGCTTCGGAGTTTGAAACGCCTTATGAAGAACTCGACATGAATTCAATAAAAACGATGTTTAAAAAAAATTTCACGCAGCACTTAGGCGAGATGATGAACTTCCCGGCCGTAATCGCGGGTGATCCCGAAACTTGGGGAAAAATTATTGCCGCCGGTGATGTTCCTTTGACGGGCCACGCGCCGGGAGTTTCTGGCAAAGCCTTAAACGCTTATCTAGCTTCGGGCGTCAATTCTGATCACGAATGTATAGACCCCGACGAGGCACGAGAAAAATTAAAGCGCGGAATGTGGATTCAAATTCGCGAAGGCGCTTCGTTCCCCAATCTCAAAAATTTGTTGCCTGTTATTCACGAAAATATTTTGAATGCGGCTCGCTGTATGGTCGTTAGCGATGACCTGACGGCGCGTTATATTTTTGAACGTGGACATATGGACGAGAAAATGAGAATTATGATTAAGGACGGCTTGAATCCGTTCGTGGCGTTGCGAATGGTTACGTTAAGTCCGGCGGAATATTTTAGACTTTATGACCGTGGCTCAATCGCTCCGGGAAAAATCGCAGACTTTTCGATTCTTGATAGCGATGTCATGAACGACAATTTCAAAATTAAATACGTTTGGAAGAACGGCCGCCAAGTCGTTAGAGATAACGAAGTTTATCGTGCTGAAGACTATGAACACCTAGCACCCGCAATTAAAATCCGCGTGAAAAAAATTCCGACGGTCGAGCAGTTAAAAATTAAACATGAATCCGATTTAATAAATGTCATTGGCGTAACAGAAGGCAGCGTAATCACAAAAACTTTACAGCTTGCTCCGAAAGTTGAAGGCGGCTTCGTCGTTGCTGATCCTCAAAATGACGTTGCTAAAATCGTAGTCCTTGAACGTCATCGCGACACAGGAAAATTCAGCGTAGGTTTTGTGAAAGGCTTAGGAATCGCGAGCGGTGCTATTGGCTCTTCAGTTGCTCATGACGCTCATAATTTCGTTGTTGCCGGTGCTGATGATGAATCAATCGTTACGGCTCTTAAAGCTCTCGCGGAACTTCGCGGCGGACTTGTTGCGACTAAAGGCGAAGAAGTCAAAGCGTCATTTGCATTGCCGATCGGGGGATTAATGAGCTATCTCGAGCCTGAAAAAATTTCTGCCGAACTTACAAAAATGGAAGCTGAAGCAGAAAAGTTAGGCGTGAAAATTCATCACCCGTTTATGGTAATGTCGTTCTTATGTTTGAGTGTCATTCCCGAATTGCGAATCACGGACCAAGGATACTGCGATATTACAAAAGGCCGCGTAAATCTTTTTGTAAAAAATTAAGACATTCAAAAAATCCTAACTTCTCTTTACTCTTTAAAATGGCCACGAAGTTAAAAATATTCCAGGCGCAATGTATAAAAATCTTTCTTCGAGCTTCGCAAAGATTTCTGTGCCAAATATCATCATTACTAAGCAGCCAATCGCCAAGAAAGGCACAAGCGGCATCGTGTCATGACGTCCCCATTTAACTTTGCCAATTAACATTAAAAATATTACGAACGCTCCGCCAATCATGATTCCAATATATAACGCCGCCAACGTAAATTTTAGTCCTAGCACCGCGCCTATGCCGCCCATAAATGACGCGTCGCCCCACCCCATTCCGCCTCGCGAAATTAAAATTATCAGCGCGAAAAATCCCCAACCGACCGCAGCGCCTTCGAGTCCGTCAAGAACAGCCGGCCAGCCTCCCGCAATTCTGATTAACAGGCCAATAACTCCGGGCGCGATTGCGAAAATGTCAAAGACATCTCCTGATTCAAAATCCGTCAGTGAATTTATGGCAAGCCCGCACGCTCCGACGGACATTAAAAGGCAAGCCCAAGAAATTTTATATTTATAAAAAATCATGATTGCAATAGCTGCGCAGATAATTTCAATTATTAAATAACGAATCGAGATTTTCGCGCCGCAATTTTTACATTTGCCGCGTAATATTAGCCATGATAACACCGGAATTAATTCAAAAAATCCAAGCACATGGCCGCACGCTTCACAGACTGAACGCTCATTGCCCCACCATGAACGACCGATTACGCTTCTATGTGCAACAACGTTTAGAAATGACCCCATGCACGCGCCAAAAATTCCAGCGATTATTAACCACGCCGTCATTTTTTATTAAGACCTCCATTTTTTTGACTGTCGTAAAGATATTGACGCTCATCATTTTTCTTTTTGTCTTTATCGCGCGAATAAATTCTTCCGCCATATGTCGTAATGCTGCGTTTCATTTTTTCAAGTTCGCCGGTAATTTCTTCTGCGAGTTTCTCGCGTGAGCCTTTCCTGCTTCGGCTGTAAGTCTGAAGATCCCGTTCGATATATCCAAGGTCTACAAGTGCTTGAACGTCTGCCGTATTGATACCCATGTCATCAGCGAGTTTATAAATATCAAAATCTTCATCTTGGTTGTCGCGCATGTATTCATGAACTTGGCCGTAAAGTTCGTCAAGTCTTTTTCGGCAAGCGTGGCAGATTCTGTGGCGTTGAGGTATTGATTCGTAAAGTGTTCCGCATAATCGGCATTTCACAAGTCCCATAAAAAATTCCTCCCGTGATTTTAATTTTTAATTTATAAAATAGAAATTGCTTCGCAGGATTTCGAGTAGTCTTTCAAAAATTTCGCTGTGTAGCCCTTTGACTTCTTCATGACTTCTTCGGGCGTCCCTGAAGCTACAAGCTCACCGCCCGCTTCGCCGCCTTCAGGGCCTAAGTCGATTATATAATCTGCTGACATCAAAACGTCAAGATTATGTTCAATGAAAACTACGGTGCTTTTATTATTGTCGATAATTTTGTGAACAATCTCCAATAATTTTTTAACGTCCGTGTAAAATAATCCCGTTGTCGGTTCGTCAAGAAGATAAAGAGTGCGGCCGCCGAATTTTTTTGAAAGTTCTTTCGAGAGTTTCACGCGTTGAGCTTCGCCGCCCGATAATGTCAGAGCCGACTGCCCGAGGCTGATATATCCTAGTCCGGCGTCTTGAATAATTTTTAACTTGTTCGCGATTTTTGGAATGTCGGCGAAAAATTCCATAGCTTCGTCAACCGTCATCGCGAGAACGTCAGCTATACTTTTATTTTTGAATGTTACTTCGAGTGTTTCGTGATTGTAGCGCGTGCCTTTGCAAATTTCGCAGTCCGAATAAATATCAGGCAAAAATAACATCGACGTCTTGACGCTACCGGCCCCTCCGCAGGCTTCACAGCGTCCTCCCTTGACGTTAAAACTAAATCGACCGGCCGAGTATCCTCGAATTTTTGATTCTGGAAGCGCTGCAAAAAATTCGCGAATTAAAGAGAAAACTCCCGTATAAGTCGCAGGGTTTGAGCGCGGCGTTCTTCCGATTGGACTTTGGTCAACAAGAACAATATTATCAAAAAATTCTGTGCCCTCGATGCTCGCGAACTTGCCCGGACGTTCACGAAAATCACTATCCAAAATTCTTCGCATTCCTTTATATAAGACGTCGTAAAGAAAGCTGCTTTTGCCCGAACCGGATACGCCGCTGATACACGTGAAAACACCAACAGGGATTTTCACGTCAATATTTTTCAAGTTGTGATGTTCGGCTCCGTTCACTTTGACCCAACCGGCGGGTTTGCGGCGCGATTTTTTGCGAACAATTCCTGAGGCTTCGCCACGAAGATATTTTCCGGTCTTGCCGTCGGATTTCAAAACTTTTGCATAGCTCCCGGAATATAAAATTTCTCCGCCTTTGTCGCCAGCTTCGGGGCCAAGTTCGATTAACTCATCAGCAGCTTGCATAGTCTCGCGGTCATGTTCAACTACTACGACGGTATTGCCAAGATTTTTTATAGATTGCAACGAACGAATTAATTTTTCTGTGTCGCGCGAATGAAGTCCGATCGTCGGCTCGTCAAGAACATAAAGAACGCCGCTTAAATTTGAGCCTATCTGCGTAGCAAGTCGGATTCTTTGACTTTCGCCGCCTGAAAGAGTGTCCGCGCGTCTTAGCAAAGACAGATAGCCGACGCCGACATTAACCAAAAATTCAAGACGTTTAATAATTTCATTGAGAACTTGATCTATAATCGCGTGTTCTGATTTTGTGAGTTTGAATTTTTTAATCACGTTCACGAGATTTTCAACAGGCATTTCGAGCAGCTCGCCAATGCCGTAGCCTGACACTTTGACATTCAAAGCCTCTTGACGAAGACGCAAGCCGCCGCAAGTTTTGCAAATGTCTTCTTCGCGATACTGCGCAACTTCTTCGGCGACATTTTCATTATCGGCGAACCATTTTAATTTTTCTTCGAGCCAACCAACGACGCCTTCATAACGTCCCATATAAGGCCGCGCTATGCCCTTCTCATCGAAAATCATCGGGATTTTCTCGTCGCCGCTGCCGTTCCATATAAAATCCTGAATTTCTTTTGAAAGTTTTTTGTATGGCTTCGTCAAATCCCATTTGTGTTTCTCCGCGAACATTTTCAACTTTTCAATTACATGCGGCTTAGTCTTCCAAGGGATTATTGCGCCGTCTAAGACAGAACGATCCGGGTCTATTGCAAGCTCGCGCGAAAAGTGTTCATGACTTCCAAGCCCTCCGCAGTCAGGACACGCTCCCAACGGATTATTAAATGAAAATAATCGCGGCTCTATCTCGGGCATACCGATTTCACAATCAGGGCACGAATAATTTTCAGTCATTGTATATTCGTCGTGCGTTTCAGGTTTGATTAAGACATAACCGTCAGAAAGTTTTAAAGCCGATTCGACACTTTCAGCAAGTCGGCTGCGTTTGTCATTTGAAATTTTCAAACGGTCAACTAGGATTTCAATATTATGTCTTTTATTTTTGTCTAAAGAAATTTCTTCTTCAAGATAATAAATTGTTCCGTCAACGCGTGCGCGCGTGTAGCCCTTCTCGCGGGTCTGACTAAATAAATTTTTGAACTCGCCTTTTTTATTTTTCACCAGCGGCGCGAAAATTTCAACGCGTAAATCTTTCTCATGTTTCAAAATATAATCTAAAATTTCATCAATCGAATGACGCTGCACAGGCTTTCCGCATTTCGGACAATGTGGAATTCCAATTCTTCCATATAATAATCTGAAGTAATCATAAATTTCTGTTACTGTCCCGACGGTTGAGCGCGGGTTGTGTCCGGTGCCCTTCTGTTCAATCGAGATTGCGGGGGATAAACCTGAAATTTCATCGACGTCAGGTTTCTTTTGAACGCCTAAGAACTGACGCGCATAAGCCGAGAGGCTCTCGACGTAACGCCGCTGTCCTTCCGCGTAAAGAGTATCGAAAGCAAGCGA
This sequence comes from uncultured Synergistales bacterium, assembly GCA_905236605.1. Lineage (GTDB taxonomy): Bacteria > Synergistota > Synergistia > Synergistales > Aminobacteriaceae > JAFUXM01. Next base: position 8,848 of record CAJORD010000106.1, read on the forward strand.
CGACTTCCCCGAACCTGAAGGCCCCGTTACAACAATTAATTTTCCGCGCGGGAGGTCTATATTAACGCCTTTGAGATTGTGTTCGCGTGCTCCTCGGATTGAAATTAAATCTGAAATTAAATTTTCGCTTTTCTCTTTCAAAATTTTGTCCATTCCTTTCATTTCCCCTCTAAATATTCTACATTAAATAACGTGATATTATTATCGAACTCAAAATTTTATGAAAGAAGGGAATTTTCAATGACGATTTTTTTAATTTCGATTTTAGTTTTAGCGTTTGTGTTTTTGAAGAGCCGTCCCGCGTCGGCTAACAGCGATGAAATTTGCGAAACAATTAACGATTATTTGTCTGAAGACAACTGGAAATTTAATTTCGATGAAGACGACAAAGTTTTTACATTCAATCTTAGCATTGACGGACGACTTCAACATCTTGGGTATATGGTTTTTGTTCGTGATGATAATTACTCTGTGTACGCTATGGCACCAATAAGAGCCGATCACGAAGACGAAGAAATAATGTCAAGAATAGCCGAATTTATTTGCCGCGCTAATTATGGACTTCGCAACGGAAATTTTGAACTCGACATGAGCGACGGCGAGATCCGTTACAAGGTTTTTGTTGACTGCGAAGATATTATCCCAAGCCGACACATGATTAAAAATAGCATTCTTATGTCGGCGGCAATGTTTGAAAGATATTCGCCCGGCTTTATAGATGTCATGTTCAAAAACGCGGACCCCGAGGACGCCGTCGAAGAATGTGAAGCTTAATAAAAGGCCGCGCCTCCTGAAATATTTTTTGCGTGTTATATAATTATTGTGAAATAAAGCAAAAATTTTTCAGGAGGTATTTTTTTCTATGGCACAGGTAGCCGACACTACTAGCTTCTATGTAGGATTAAAATTACGTTGGCAAGATGCGATTTGGGAAATCGTTGAATACGATCATCATAAAATGGGCAGAGGCGGCGCGGTAGTCCGAACGAAGCTCCGCAACGTTGAGACAGGTTCAATAGTCGAAAACTCTTTCAAGCCCGGCGAAAAATTTGAACGCATAATTTACGAAGATAAACCCGCTCAATATTCTTACAGAGATGGCGAAGATTATGTTTTTATGGATCTCGCTACTTACGAAGAAATGAGGCTCTCACCGCAAGTTCTTGGTGATGCAGCTAAGTACCTTGTTGATGATCTCGAAATTCAAATTGAATTTTTTGAAGGCAAGGTTATGGGGATCGAATTGCCTAAGAGCGTTACTATGAAAGTTACTGACACTCCCCCCGCTTTCAAAGGCGACACTGTAACCGGCGGTGGCAAACCTGCAACACTCGAAACAGGACTTGTAGTTACGGTCCCGGTCTTTGTCGAACCCGGCGAAGAAATCGTAGTTGATACTCGCACCGGCGCTTATCTCGAACGAGCCAAAAAATAAAAATTAAGAATAAAAATGAGGATTAGGGATTAAGGATTAGGATTTGAAAATGAAAAATTATTCATCATTCCTAAATCCTCACTCCTAATTATTAAAATGCCTGATTCAGACGAAAAGAGAACCCCTGATATAAATCAGTCGGGCGCGGGTGGAGTTATCCACGTATCCGAAGATGTCATTGTAGAACTTGCCAGAAAAACTATCGAGGGAATTGAAAATATAAAATTAGCCGCAAAGCTCGCCTCTAAATTTGGACTTGGACGCAGAAGCGGCGGCATTCGTGTTTCTGTTGACCATTCGCAGGGTGTGATTTCGATTGACGCTTACATTCTTGTG
>CAJORD010000107.1 GCA_905236605.1 uncultured Synergistales bacterium
GCCGCCATTTCGTAGGCATATTCAACATCATCATTAACGCGATCGATTAACGCATATTCAATCGTAATTCGCTCGCCGGTTTTGTCGCGATAATTTTTCAAAGCTCCAATTAATTTTGAAAGCGGATATTTTTCATTCACCGGCATCAATTTTGAGCGCAGCGCGTCGTTCGTAGCGTGAAGCGATAGAGAGAGCCGCAGAGGAATTTCAAAATTTGCTAAGTCCTCAATGCCCGGCACGATACCCGAAGTTGAAATCGTAATGTGCCGCGCGCCTAAGTTTCTCATGTTCTTGTCATTTAAGGCACGAATCGCCGCGAAGACGTTCTCTTCATTTAATAACGGTTCGCCCATTCCCATAAAGACAATGTTATTAATATCAGCGCCGTTAATTTTTTCCATCATTAAAAATTGTCCGAGAATTTCGCCGCGAGTTAAATTTCTTTTGAAGCCGTTCGCGCCCGTCTCACAGAACGAACACGCTAAAGGGCAGCCGGCTTGGCTCGATATACACGCGGTCTTGTGCCCTCCGTGATTTAATAAGACGGATTCAATTTTGCAACCGTCGGCCAAGAGCCACAAAAATTTTTTCGTGCTGTCCTTCGAGGTTTGCTGCTTAATCAAGACCGGCAATGTCATTAAAACGCTTTCTGTTAATTTCGTTCGGAAATCTTTTGAAAGATTCGTCATGTCGTGATAATTAAAAATTTTTTTCGCGTATATCCATTGACAAACTTGAGCAGCCCGGAATTTTGGTTCGTTCCATTTTGAAAATAAAATTTGCCAATCGCTCAATGAAAGTTCTAATGCGTCGCACGTCATTTATAAATTTCCTCCTTTGATATAATCGAAAAATAAATATATCACGATGAACAGAAAGGAATTTTAAATTTTGAATAAGATTGTGAAAAATCTTGGGCTTTATCTTGTTCTTATTCTCGCTGTCGTTACGATGGTCAACACTTATCTAACGCCCGAAGAAGTTCAAAAACAATATGACGAAATCAGTTACAGCCAATTCCTTAAAGAACTCGACGCCGGAAAAATTAAAATCTTACAAATTAGAAACAACACGACACCCGGCGAATCGACTTCGGCAGTTATTCAAGGAGAACTTGACGGCGGACAAAGATTTTTGACTTACGGTCTTGACGTCTCCGGACTTGCTGACAAAGCCGCCGCTAAAGGGATCATGGTTACGGTTGAAGCTCCGCAGCGTAATGTATGGTGGGCGAGTTTATTAACGTCATTATTCCCGACGCTGTTATTAATCGGCGTGTGGGTGTATTTCATGAACAACATGCAGCCCGGCGGGCCAAGTCGAATGATGGCTTTCAGTCGAAGCAAAGCAAAATTATTTCTTGACAACAAACCCAAAATTAAATTTGATTCCGTTGCTGGTTGCGACGAAGCTAAAGAAGAATTGCAAGAAGTCATTCAATTTTTGAAAGACCCAGAGAAATTTAAGAAACTCGGCGCAAAAGTCCCCAAGGGTGTTTTGTTAGTCGGGCCTCCCGGCACAGGCAAAACTCTCTTAGCACGAGCCGCCGCCGGTGAAGCAGATGTTCCTTTCTTTAGCACAAGCGGATCCGAATTTGTAGAAATGTTAGTCGGCGTTGGAGCTGCGCGAGTTCGAGATTTATTCACGCAAGCGAAAAAATATCAGCCGTGCTTAATTTTTATTGATGAACTTGACGCCGTTGGACGACATAGAGGCGCAGGCCTTGGCGGCGGTCATGATGAGCGCGAACAGACTTTGAATCAAATTCTCGTTGAGCTTGACGGCTTCGACACGGACAAAGGAAGCACAATCTTAATGGCTGCGACAAACAGGCCGGATATTCTTGACCCTGCGCTATTGAGGCCGGGGAGATTCGATCGTCATATCGTTGTCGACAAACCTGACGTAAAAGGCCGCGAAGAAGTTTTGAAAGTTCACATGAAAGATAAACAATTTGCTGACGAAGTTGACGTTAGCGTTTTAGCGCGTCAGACGCCGGGACTTGTCGGAGCTGACCTCGAAAATTTAATTAACGAGGGCGCTTTACTCGCAGCGCGTAGAGACCACGAAAAAATTACTATGGAAGATTTAGAAGAAGGGATCGAACGCGTTATGGCGGGGCCGGAACGTAAGAGCCGACTAATCAGCGACCACGAAAAGAAAATTATCGCGTATCACGAAACAGGCCACGCCCTTGTCGCAAAAATTTTGCCCGGCGCAGATCCCGTTCACAAAATTTCAATCATTCCGCGCGGTCATGCGGCACTAGGCTACACTCTGCAAGTTCCTGAAGAAGACAGATTTTTAATGTCGAAGTCCGATTTAATGAACAGAATTTCAATTTTATTAAGCGGGCGAGTAAGTGAAGAAATTGTTTTCAACGACGTTACGAGCGGAGCGGCGAACGACCTCGAAAGAGCGACACAAATAGCGCGGCAAATGGTTACAGAATTGGGAATGAGTGAAACTCTCGGGCTTGTGAAACTTGGCAACAAACGACAAGAAATTTTCTTAGGGCGCGACATCTCCGAAGACAGAAATTATAGCGAAGAAATTGCTTACACGATTGACAAAGAAGTCAAAGCGATTATTGATGACTGTTACGAACGCGCGAAAGAAATTTTGACTGAACACCGCGATTTATTAGATAAAATTGCGAATGTCTTATTAGAGCGTGAAGTTCTCGACGCGGAAGAATTTAATAAACTCATGAGCGAAAGCGCGCAACAGTCCGACTTGCCGCCAATGCCTGATATTAGGATTGATAAATTACCGAAATCGAATCACGATTTTCTAGCGTGAAAAATTTTTCGACTTCTGGGCACAGTGTCCAGAAGTTTTTTTATTTGCGCCGGATTTTTCTGAGCACACTCCCGAGAACTCGCCCGGCGTTCGTGATAAAAAATTCATCGCGCAAAACTAAAAGCACTCCGAAATAAATCACAGCTCCTGAAAAAATTATTGTGAACGTCCCTAAGGGATTCGTCGGGAGATTTTTATTAAATGATGACAACCCAGCGAACATAATCACCCCGGCTATAACATAATTAATACTTCCGAAAATAATTTTAAAAAAATTAAAGTCCTTCCGCAAAACATATAACTGCGAAAACAAAACAAGAGCTTCCGCAATCACAGAGGCAACTAACGCGCCGTAAGACTGATAATAAGGAATTAAAAATAAATTCATCGTGAAATTTGAAACCGCGCCAATCATTAATGTGAATGTCAGCATGTTCTGCCGCCCGGTCGGAATTAAATATTGAGAGCCGGTGATGTTATCCAGCGCAATAAATATTAAAAGGAAACTCGAAATTTTTAACAACTCCGCGACTTTCGCGTAAGAATCTCCGAAGAACCACGCGACAAAATTATCAGACACTGCAATTAATCCTAAGCACAGCGGAATTGATATAAACCACGCAAACTTAAAACTTCTGTACATGTAATCATGAATCGCTTCGACGTCATTTTTTTTGAACAGATGACCGATTCGCGGCATCATGACGCTGCTCAAAGTCGCTACAATCATTACGGGCATTTTTGAAATCCTTAATGCAAGTTCGTAATAACCGCTCTCAGCCGTGCCTTCGGTGATGAAGCCTAACATAACTTTATCTAAAATCGTGTAAATCTGAACGGCGATTGTAGGCAAGAAAAGCAAAATTATAATTTTGATGTCGCGGAACGGATTCAAATTTTTCCAGTCTGGCCAGTCCACGTAATCGCGAACGTCTAGCCACAAAGTTACACTTATAAGCCACGAGAAAAACACTGAGCCCAAAACATAAAGCGCAAGATCGGATTCTTCCTTTATAAAAACGAAAATAAAAATTACGTCGAGGATTTTAAAAATTATTTGCCGCACTACGATTCGCTTGAAATCTTCCATGCCGTAGAAGAGCCAAACGATATTGCCGGTCGCTACGCCGACGATGTTCAGAGTTAAAACAAAGAATAGCGTGTAATGATTTTTGATATAAACCATAACTAGCGTAATATAAATTGCGAGCCACACTAGCGTACTTATTATTGAAAGTTCTTCAAGCTCCCAAAAAATTCGCGTGCGTTCTTTGCGGTCGTCTTGTGCGTAAGAAATTTCGCGCTGTCCGTGAGTGGCAATCCCCATGCCCGCAAAAAGTGCAAAATTCTGCGACACTGCGAACGCAAAACTTTGAAGCCCTACTCCATAAGGTGATAAGACTCGCGACACGTAAGGCGTGGTTATAAATGGCGTTATAAGTGTGAGTATCTGATACGTGAGATTATAAAGATAATTTTTTCTGATGCTTTTCTCGCTCAATGAAATTTTTCTCCTGATTCAATTTTTTCTCCCTGATTTCCTAGTCGGTTATTTTACAACGCGCTTAAAATCTAAAAATTTTGCGTGCGAATGCTAAAATAATTTTATTTCCAAAAAAATTTAAATTTAGGAGGCTTTAATAAATGAAAAAATTATGTGCCCTGTTAATAATAATGGCGTTCGCGTCAGCATGTTCGGCCGCTGAAATCGACTTAGCGAAGGCTCTCGAAGCCGGCGAAGCCACAAAGACAACTATAACGCCCCGCGTTGACGGTCAAGAATTAAAAGTCGATTGGTACGTAGCGCCTTATGTCGCGAAGCCTAATCGTCCCGAAGACCAAAAGATTAATATTTACGTCCCCGAGAACGCGACAGAAAAATCTCCGGTGCTGTTCGTTGTTAATAATGGCGGGTGGTTCATGGACGATTACGCAGCGACAGTCGGAGATCGCGACGGCATAGCGATAAAGGACGGCAAAAATTACGAAACTGCTCCCGATACAAATGACTTATCGAAAGGACGCGAACAATTTAGCGCAATGGCATTGAAGCGCGGCTTTGTCGTTGTGTCATACGGAGCGCGAAGCAGAGCCAACGGCGCGACCGACGGAAAATTTTTAGGTCATTCGCCAGCAACTGCTACAGACACGAAGGCGGC
>CAJORD010000108.1 GCA_905236605.1 uncultured Synergistales bacterium
ATAGCGCTGTTTGCGAGTTTGTTGTTAGGATTGAGGAGCTAGGGATTAAAAATTTATTCGACTGCTACCGCTTCGGGAATAAAAATTCCTTCTTGCTCATCGGCGGGGACTTTCTCATCTTTCCAAATTATCCCGAGGCCAAGAGCCGTTAAAGCGAGCGCCACGATCGGATTCAAATAATTCATGAAACAGTACGGAAGATAATCGAGCGTCGCGACACCTAAAACGGAGCTGACGTAAACGCCGCATGTGTTCCACGGAACTAAAACTGAAGTCATAGTGCCGCTGTCTTCAAGCGAACGCGATAACATAACCGGCGCTAATTTCTTCCTTTGTCCCGTCTTGCCGGCCGGCCAAGCACGTTCATCGAAGGCGCGTTTGAACATTCGACCCGGAACTATGATTGAAAGATACTGTTCGCTCAAAAATACATTCGCCATGAATGCTGACGCTAAAACCGAAGCGATTATTCCCGTCACGGATTTAACATGACGCATAAGAGCTTCAAGAATTACATCGAGGAATCCGCAAACTTCCATAATGCCGCCGAGCGATAACGCAACCACGATTAAGCAAATTGTCTCTAACATTGAGGTCATTCCGCCGCGAGTGAAAAGCCGCGTTAGAAGCTCTCCGACTTGTGCAAAGACTTCAGCACTGACGCCAAGCGCAGGAGACCCGGCCGTGAAAAATTGCGATAATGCTCCCGTTACACTCGACATAGCTTCCGGAGTCGCCGCCTGTGCAAATTCGCCTAAATGTTCAGGGACGTAACCCGAAAATAAAACTTCAAGAGTTTCAAATGGAGTCGAACCGCGAACGAGCGATAACACGATACTGCCCATAATGCCCGCGACGATTCCGGGAATAGCAGGAATTTTCATTGAAGCCATTACCAAAATTATCATAGGCGGAATGAAAGCCCACAACGAAATATTAAACTCTGCTCTCATCATGCTTTGAATTAATGCGATACGTCCGCCGTCAGAGCCTTGAGCCGAGTCGCCCATCATGAACGCGATTACAGCAGTGATTAAAAGCGTCGGGATTGTCGTGTACATCATTGCTCGAACGTGATCAAAAAGTTCGCTGCCTGATACAGCAGGAGCTAAATTAGTCGTGTCTGACAACGGAGAAATTTTATCGCCGAAATACGCGCCTGAAATTACAAAGCCCGCAGTTATTGGCAACGGAAGACCAAGGCCCGCGCTTATGCCGATTAAAGCAACTCCGACGGTCGAACTTGTTGTCCAGCAGCAGCCGGTAGCAAGAGCAACGACGACGCTAATTATTAATGAAGCGAGATAAAAATATCGAGGTGTCATGACTTCGAGGCCGTAATAAATCATAGTAGCGACAACGCCGCTTTGAATCCATGAACCGACAAGACAGCCAACGAGAACTAAAATTATAATTGCTTGAATGGAAACTTGAATAGCTCCGGCCATTCCCTTTTCTAAATCTCCCCAGCTCTGTTTAAGATAAAAAACTCCAACGAGAGCCGCGAAGATTGTCGCGAACAACAAAGGAACTTGAGCCGGAAGACCTAAGCCGAAGTGTGAGCCGCTTTCTAATTCGACATCGACAACTCCGAACGTAACTATAAGAGCGCTAATACAAAGCACAAAAATCGAAAGTAAAAGACCGGGTCGCTTGCACAATGAAACATTCTTCCCTTCAAAATTCAAATTAAGAATTACGAAATTAAAAACGGCGCAAATTTTAGAACATTTTCATTAAATTGCAAGAATTTTTTTGTGACTATAGTTCGCTGACTTTAACTTTAATTTCTTGGGTCTGTCTTCCGCCGCCATAAAAGACACCTTGATTTATAGAACAGTCTTTAGCGTCCCGGCCGGAAGAAATTTTTATGTAAGTGTCATCGCATTCTCTGTTGTGGGTAGGGTCAAGCATTCGCCATTCGCCTTCGTTATAAATCTCTGTCCATGCGTGAGTAGCGCCTTCGCCGGGAATCATTCCGGCAATATAACGGCAAGGGATTCTTTCAAGCCGACACATTGCTAAAAGAATATGCGCGTAATCCTGACAAACTCCGCGTCGTAAGTCAAAAGCTTCTTCGGCGGTCGTCGAAATTCCTGTTACGCCTTGAACATAAGAAAAATCATCGTAAAGCATGTTCATCATATAGAAAGCTCGCTCAAAATTATTTGCGAACAAACTCGCTGATTCAAGTTCTAAATGAAATTTTCTGATTGTAGTCCCGGCTTTCGTTAAAGGCGTTTCGTATTTGAAAATCCCGGTCTTATATTCTTCGTCAGTTAATTTTTTATTAATGTCTATATCTGCTTCGCCTTCGACGTCAACAGAAAAATGGTCGTGCGTCTGATTGGCTGTACCATAAACGCACGTGTTCCCAAATGAATCTTTTTCAGTGCTTCTGAAGTGCACGGGATAAATTTCAATATGTTCATTAAAAATTTTTTGTCTAGCGTCCGTCGAAGGGAAACACCGCAGCTTAAAATGATGTTCGTGAACAGGCAGCTCGAATTTTAACGACATGTGATACAAATATTGAAGTCTGCGAATCATGAATTTAATTCTATCAAATTTTCGACCGCGCTTATAACTTCAGAGTGATTTATTTTTTCTTCGTTCGCGAGAGCTTTTAATTTTTCGAGATTGTCGGAGTTATATCGCAGGCCTGTTTTCGTAATTCTGTAAGTCAGGCGGGAAATTTCTCGCTTTATATCCTCGTCGCTTGCGTTCATTCGTGCGTATAAATCCACGCGCTCAATCCTCTTGCCGAGTTTTATAAGTCCGCGGGCGTGTTCGTCTTGTATTCTGTCATCGGCCATTCCCCAGAACGCTACGATGTTGTCAATGACTTTCAGAAGATTAAGCATTAGAGTTTTAGATTTTTCGGCCTTGTTGATTTCATACAGAGCCAACTGAACATAACTGAAAGTTTCGGAGCCGATCTCATCACGCAAGACTATGGCATTGTCGTAAGCTCTCAAGAGGCTTGAACGAATCGACGACGGATTTTTTTCATCGAAACAAAAATTTTTCACGAAGTCATATTTTGATTCATAATCCGCCGAGTCTGTTATCGAATCGAATTTTTCTGCGAACGAACGAAGCCCCGTGTAAACTCTCTCGCTATAGCGTCCGAGCCATAATAACCTGTCGCTGTTCTCTATTGATAAAAACATAATTTTTCGTTCCTACTTTCTCTGCTTTTCAAAAACTTCCTACTTCCTAACTCCTACTTGCTTTTTAAGACCCAAGTATCTTTGAAGCCACCGCCCTGCGACGAGTTGACTATGAAAGAATCGGGATTGCGTGAAAATCTCGTTAAGCCGCTCTTCCATACTACAGGCTCATCAGCCATAAGCACGAAAGCTCGCAAGTCTGCTTTACGCGGAACTGGCTGACCGTCTTCATAAATATCAAGGTCGAGAAAGTCGATCACTTCTTGAGCAATAAATCTTCGCGGCTCTGATTTTAAAAGTGTGATGAAATTTTCTTTTTCTTGTTTCGAGAGTTTGTTCGCGAAAACGACACCATAACCGCCTGCTTCGGCAACGTCTTTCAAAACTAGCTTGTCAAAATTTTCAAGGACGTATTTCATGTCGTCTTCATAGTACGGCAGATAAGTCGGAGCGTTCTGAAGGATAGGCTCTTCGCCGAGATAATATTTAATCATTGCCGGAACAAAATAATAAATCCCCTTGTCGTCGGCTACACCATTGCCGGGCGCGTTGATTAAAGCGACGTTGCCCTTGCGATATATGTCAAAGATGTGAGGAATGCCGATTAAAGACTCGCGATAAAAATTCACCGGGTCAAGATATTCATCGGAAATTCTGCGATAAACCGCGCCGACTTTTTCTTTTTTGCCGGAGTAGTCGATGAAATATAAATTTTCGTTCTCGACGGTCAAGTCGTCGCACGTAACTAAATGCGCGCCAGTCTGTTCAGCAAGATACGAATGTTCAAAATAAGCCGCGTTGAATCTTCCAGGAGTGAGAATTACAGAAAGGCCGCCCGTGTTCACATACTCCATAGTCTTGCGTAAGAGTTCGGCATAGTTTCTGTTGTCTTCGATGCGATTTTCTTCAAACATTTCGGGGACGCCTTTGCGGCACAAGTCGCGCGCTATCATTGGATACGAAGCTCCCGAAGGAATTCTCAAATTGTCTTCGAGAATGTACCAGTTTTTATTTTTGCCTTGGACTAAATCGATCCCGGAGATGTGTGCGTAAATATTTTTTGGCGGTGTTACGCCGTCGCACTGAACGAGATAGCCGCTGCCTGAATAAATAAATTCTTCGGCGATGACTTTGTCTTTAATAATTTGTCGTTTAGAATAAATGTCGCGAATAAATTCGTTCAGAGCTTTGACGCGCTGCTTGAGTCCTCGCTCAAGAAAATTAAAATCTTCCGCGCTGATTACCCTTGGGATTATGTCGAACGGGAATAACTGCTCCTTAAATTCGCCGTTCTTATAAATTCCGAACTTCACGCCATAGCGCGCAAGAAGTTCGTTGACGCTGTCGGCATGTTTATATAAGCCGTCTGCTAACATAAAAAAACCTCCTTGTTCTTTCAAGACTAACAAGGACTAAAATATTAGCGCGATAATTCTTAATTGTCAAAATTGTTTAACAATTTATTCCCACTTTCTATAAATCCCGGCTTGACGTTTTGCCTCGGCTTTCTTTGAAACATGAGTGCCAAGCACGATATTATTAAAGCCCTTTCGATTTAACAGAGCTTTCATTCGATTCATGAACGGGCAAGGTAATCTGTGAGAATTGTCCGAACAGACGCATGAGGCGAAATGAATGACGACATCGTCTTTAGTCATGTTGGCTTTTTTTAATCTCATTCCTAAATTTTCGAGCTTAGGCGTCAATAAATTTCCGCAACAGCCTCCGCAAGTTATTGCCATGTAACGAACTTCTTCGGGGTAATTTTCAAATTTCCCTAAGCGTTCGTAAAAATCATTCATGCACAAAAAACCCGAACATCTTTTCACAACGTCCTCGCACTGAATAATAACAATTAATTCCGGTGAATCATCAATCATAAAAAAAATCTCTCCTCAAAAAAGTAAAATTTTTAATACACTTTTATTAAGGCGTTCTTCTGAAATTCTGCCGCTCTTAACCGCGTTCAACAAAGCGTCAAAGGCTTCGCGATAATCATAAGGCATCAACAAAATATCACACCCTGCTTCAAATGCTAGTGTCGCGGCCTCGGCAGAAGAATAATTTTCGCGAATTGCTTTCATATTCAGCGCATCAGTGATTATTAAGCCGTTATAACCAAGTTCATTTTTTAATTTTCCAGTTATAAATTCTTTTGAAAGAGTGGCAGGTAAATTATCGTGTGTTATATTTTGCAGCGTTATGTGAGCAATCATTACGGCGTCAGTTTTTTTGAAATTGTCGCAAAACGGAATTAATTCAGCTTGCAATAATTCGTCCCAAGTTTTGTTAATCGCGACATACCCCGAATGAGTATCGTTTGTTGTATCTCCATGCCCGGGAAAATGTTTTATGTTGCCGAGAATCCCTTGTGAATGCAGGCCGTCAAGATATGCGCTCACCATTTTAGAAACAAGTTCAGGGTCTGAACCAAAGGCGCGACTTCCTATTATTATATTTTGGGGATTAGTGTTAATGTCGGCGACGGGAGCAAAATTCAGCGTGAAGCCATATTCTTTTAAGTAGCTTGCAATAGTTTTAGCGGCATCATAAGCTTTTTGAGGATCGCCAGTTTTTCCGATTGCTTCCATAGTTTTATATTTTGGAACATTGAAACTTTTCTTTTTTGCGATTCGTGTAATTTGTCCGCCTTCTTCGTCGATGGCCATAATCGGAGAAACTTTGCTTGCATTTTTCAATTCTTGTATAAAATTTTTCAGTTGCTTCGGACTTTTTATATTTTTTCCAAAAAACACAAAGCCTCCCGCCGGATATTTTTTCAACGTCGCAAGCATTAATGCTGTTAAATTTTTCACGCCTGGTACTTTTGAATCATTATGAATATCTTCGAGTGAAAGATTTATTTCTAACTGGTCCGGACGAATTATAAATAATTGCCCTACTTTTTCTTCGAGGGTCATTGAGTTCAAAATTTTTTCGGCCGTCAACTGCAAAGGAGCGTTAGCCCCCTCACAGTTTTCTGACAAAAAAATTACGAACATCAAAATTAAAATGCAAGCGTAAAAATTTCTGCGCTCGAACATGTTTTATTTAATCTTCACTGGAAAATCAAAATAAGTGTCCGGGTATGGCTCGTCGTTCAATGTGAAGTGCCACCACTCTGTTGAAAGCGGTCTGAAGCCGTGGGCCATCATAGCTTCGCGCAAAATCATTCGATTTTCAAACTGTTTCGGCGTGAGACCTTTGTAATCAGGGTGAGACTTAAAACCAAAATAATCGAACGTTCCGCCCATATCGACTTCTTTTTCTGTGTTCATGTCGAACAAAGTTAAATCAATAGTGCTGCCGCGCGAATGTCCGGACTTATAATCTATATATCCCTGCTCGAACAAAACAGATTTATCAAGTTCGGGATAAAAATATTTTTTCATTCTAGTGTCTTCGAGGTCTTCTGCCCAAGCGGCGAAATGGCTCACGGCTCTTTGAGGGCGATAAGCGTCATAAATTTTCAACCTGTAGCCCTTCGTTACAAGTTCGTCGCTCACAGCTCTTAACGCCTTTGCGGCTTCTTTGGTCAAAAATGCAACGGGAGATTCGTAGCCGTTAATTCTGTCGCCGACAAAATTGTATGTCGAGTAGTAACGAATTTCCAAAATCGCGTCGGGCACGGCTTCAGACAGAAGAACAAAATCAGAATCGTCATCAGGACTGACAGCAAACGCGGCA
>CAJORD010000109.1 GCA_905236605.1 uncultured Synergistales bacterium
CAGTTTCTTCATTATATGCAGCGACATAACTGTCAGCTGACGAGATAGCATATTTAAGATCGACAGGCTTTATAGTGATCGTATCAATTTCTTCCTCGAATGTTTGTTGGGTTCCATTGCCAACTCCACTGTTTGAAGCTGTTGCAATGAGGTTAAACGGAAATTCGCCCTGCGTTGCTGGTAACGTACCTGAAATTGTCAAAGTGTTGCTTGATTGCTCTACAGAAAGTCCGCTGATGTCTGGCGATAATTTCCAAGTGAATGTGGTACCGTCGATAGTCTTGACTATATTTGTATCATCTGTGTTGTAAGGGTCAGCGGCGTTGTATTGCCACAGCGCGACACCGGGGTCAATCGTGTACTTAATTGAAAAATCGCGGCCCGCGTAGCCTTCAAGAACGTTGCTTGCGTCGCCTGTAAAATTCGGATCTGAATTATATTCGGTTGAAGAGTATATGCCGTAAGCAAGCTGAAGGGCGCTTACTGTTACTGTGCCTACTTCCTTAAAAGTATAAGTTGTGCTAAGTGCGGAAGAAGTCACAGAAGAAGGCAATCCCGTTACACTAGCAACTTTAACAATTACATCAAAGGAATATTCTCCCGGAGTGTCAGGAAGTTGTCCTTCAATAGTTAAAGTGTTACCACTCACTGTAGGACGAAGGGTCCCGATTGCTGGTGAGATGCTGTAATCAAGTGTGAACGTAGGGTCGTCGTCCTCGTATTGAGAAATAACGGTCTTCCAATTAGATGTATCATCTGAATTAACCGTATTATCAGTGTAAGTCCATAATTGAATATCAGGAAAATCAGTGTACTTAAGAGTGCAGTTCGTCCCTTGATAATAAGTAATGTCATTGCTAGGGTCATCGGTAAGAGTTGCATCGCCGAGATCCATATACTCGTCGTTGTCAGTTCCGCCCAATGCAAAATATCTAGCTGCTGCTGCCATTGCTCCCGACGCTGCGCACAGCATTAAAGCAATCGCTAGAAATAACACAAAAAACTTTTTCAAATTTTGTTCCTCCTTAAAAAATTTTTTCTAAAACACTAACATTATAATAAAAATCGGCAAGTCGCGCGAAGATTTTAACCGCCCAAGTACGCCGCTCGGACTTTCGGATTATTCAAAAGCTCCGCGCCCGTGCCTGACAATCCCACAGAACCAACTTCAAGAACGTAGGCTTTGTGTGCGACTTTCAAAGCTGCGAAGGCGTTTTGCTCGACTAATAAAATCGTTCGGCCCTGCGCGTTAATCTCTCGAATTATTCCGAAAACTTCATCAACAAGAATCGGCGCAAGTCCCAAGCTAGGCTCGTCTAGCATCAGCAAGTCCGGACGGCTCATCAGCGCACGCCCAACCGCGAGCATTTGCTGTTCACCGCCGGAAAGAGTGCTGCCCTTTTGTCGCCGTCGTTCTTTCAAGCGTGGGAACAAAGAATAAACATATTCCATATCTTCGGCGATTCCTTTTTCGTCGTCGCGAATATACGCGCCTAAGTTCAAATTTTCTTCGACTGTAAGCTGCGGCAAAATCCTTCGGCCTTCGGGACTTAAAGAAATTCCGAGCTTCACGTGAGTTTCAGCAGGCTTGCCTAAAATCGAAACGGGCTTGTCGTCGCGCGGGGAAGTGAAAATCATTTCTTCGGCTCGTGCTTTAACAAGTCCCATAATTGCGCGAATGACGCTTGATTTTCCGGCACCGTTCGCGCCAATTAAAGTTACGATTTCGCCACGGTCGATTGAAATTGAAACATCACGGACGGCGTGAATAGCTCCGTAATTGACATTGAGGTTTTTAATTTTCAACATTTCCATTTAAGCCGCGCCTCCTTCCGAAGCTCCTGCACCGAGATACGCTTCAATAACTCGCGGATTCGCTTTGATTTCTGCCGGCGTGCCTTGCGCAATGTGAATGCCCTGATCTAAAACTTGAATATAATCGCAGACGTTCATAACGACTTTCATGTCGTGCTCAATTAAAAGAATCGTTAAATCGAACTCATCACGAAGTCGGCGAATGAAATTCATTAACTCTTCGCTCTCTTGAGGATTCATTCCGGCGGCTGGCTCATCGAGCAATAAAAATTCGGGTTTTGTCGCCAATGCACGCGCGATTTCAAGACGTCGTTGCGCTCCATATGGTAACGCCGAAGCTTCTTCATCGGCGAATGCCTCAAGGCCAAGTTGTTCGAGCAAATCCATAGCCTGCGCTTTGACTTCTGAATCTTCGCGTATGACGTCCGTAAAGATAAACGGCGCTAGCGTCATCCACCACGAATATTTTTGTCTTATCCGGCTGCCTATCATGACGTTTTGCAAAACTGTTTCATGACCGAAGAGCCTGATATTTTGGAACGTGCGGCTCATTCCGGCCTTGCAGACTTCGTTGGGACTAAGACCGCCGATGGACTTTCCTAAAAATTTTATGGTGCCTGAAGTCGGTTTATAGAAGCCACTGATGACGTTGAAGGCCGAAGTTTTGCCTGCGCCGTTCGGGCCAATAAGTCCCATAATTTGCCCGCGCTTAATATTAAATGAAAGATTATCAATCGCAGAGAGACCGCCGAATTTTAATTTCACGTCTTGAACTTCAAGGACTGTTTCAGATTTTTCGCGCGGAGCTTTGCTCTTGGCTTTAGGTTTCGGGAAGAAAATATCCCACGAAAATTCGCGCATTCCCATGATGCCTTCGCGACGGAAAATTATGACCATGATTAAGAGCAGCGAGAATATAACCATTCTCATGCCAGGGATTCCAGGGATATTAAAATTGAAGATTGTTATCGGATTTTCGACGAAGCGAAGCCACTCTAACATTGTCGTAACTAAGAACGAGCCGATTATAGAGCCTGTTACAGAGCCCAGCCCGCCGACGACGATTATCATCAAAATGTTATAAGTCTGCGTAATCATGAACATTCGCGGGTCAATCGTCGTGATTAAGTTCCCCATGAGAGCACCGCCAAGTCCTCCGCCGAAGCAGCCTAATGTGAACGCGAGAACTTTAACTTTGAAGGTGTTAATGCCCATCATCTTGGCCGCGACTTCATCATCACGAACAGCACGCAAAACGCCGCCGAAGTTGCTTCGCAACATACAGACGGTGCAAAGCAGAACAATTCCTAAGCAGCCCCAACTCATAAAAAGCGTGGTGTAAGCCGGAATCCCTTTTAATCCGAGCGAACCATTAGTCAAGCGCGCGGTGTTTGTGATTAGGATTCGGATTATTTCAGCGAAACCAAGCGTAGCAATTCCCAAATAATCGCCGCCAAGTCGCAAGACCGGAAGCGCAACTAAAAGCCCAAAGAACGCCGCGACTAGTCCCGCAAGGATCAACGAAACTATAAAAGGCGCGTTGACGTTCAGGAGCCACGGATAAATATCTTCAAGAATCCACATCGCATTTTTTTGCGCCGGACTTAACACGAGCAACGCCGAAACATAAGCGCCTATCGCCATGAAGCCCGCATGACCTAGCGAAAACATTCCCGTGATACCGTAAATCAAATTCAGACTTAAAGCTAAAATTGCGTTGATGGCGATTAAATTCAAAATTCTTTGCCAGTAACCGTTAAGAAGCTCCGGAGCCTTGTTGAGAAAAACCGCGAATAAAATTATAGAAAAGATAGTGAGAGTTAAACTTCGTACTCGTCGCATTAGATTTTATCCTCCAGTTTCTCGCCTAATAAGCCCGTCGGCCTGAACAGCAAAATTAAAATTAAAAGCAAAAACGCGAACGCATCTTTGTAGCCTGAAAGCGTCGGAAAGAACGCGACCGACATAATCTCAACGAAGCCCAGCAGCAAGCCGCCAATCATTGCGCCCGGAACCGAACCGATCCCGCCGAACACAGCCGCTATAAAGGCTTTAATTCCCGGTGTCATTCCCATGAACGGCTCGACACGCGGATAGCGCAGTGCCCACATTATGCCCGCAACTGCCGCAAGCGCTGAACCAAGTCCGAACGCAAGCGCGATTATTTTGTTGACGCTAACACCCATCATTCGAGTAGTTTCGATGTCAAACGAGATTGCTCGCATAGCAAGACCGGGCTTTGTTCGATACAAGAGCCACAGCAGCGCACCGACTAGCAAAAATGCAACAACCGGAACTAAAATCCCAAGCGGGATTAAGCGAACGCCATTTGAAAATTCGATCGGCTTCATCAAAATCGGAGGCTGAACGACAGGGCGAGGCATTCCCGTAAAAACGACAACGGCAAAATTTTCGATGAAGAACGAAACGCCGATCGCGCTGATTAAAGCTGAAATTCTGGGAGCTTCGCGCAAGGGTTTGTAGGCGATTCTGTCAACAAGAAGTCCGCAAATGGTCGTGCCGATTATTGCAAGGACAACGCCGACCGCCCACGGCAATTTATAAACGATTGTTGCGAAGTAAACAAAATACGCGCCTAGCATGAATATATCGCCGTGAGCAAAATTTATTAATCTTAAAATTCCGTACACCATTGTGTACCCCACAGCGACAAGTCCGTAAAGCGAACCTAAGCTAAGCGCGTTTATAAAATGTTGAACAAAAATATTTAATTCCATTTTGCAAAGTGAGAAGTGAGAAGCAAGAAAAAATTTTTAACTCCTAACTCCTCACTCCTAATTCCTAACTAATAATTAGACTTCCGGGACAACAATTCCGACGAATGTTTTTTTGCCGTTCTTAATCTCTACGATTCCCATATCTTTCTCGGCGTCGTGAGTTGCGTTAATTGTGGTCATTCCGGTAACTGTCGGGAGGTCTTTGACTGTTTCAAGAGCGTCGCGGATTTTAGCAGGTTCTGCGCTCCCGGCTCTCTCGATAGCGTCCTTGAGCATGATGTAGCAGTCGTAACCAAGCGCGCAGTTTACGTTCGGGGCCTTGTCGGGGTGAATTTTGTTCCATTCTTCGGTGAAAGCCTTTGCTGTTTCGTTCATTTCGGGCATTGAAGGGTCATATGCGAATGTTGTATGCATGAATCCTTCAACTGCATCTCCTCCGAGCGTAACGATTTCGGGGTTATCCATGGCGTCAGCGCCGATGAATTTGAAAGCCGCGCCAAGTTCTTTAGCTTGTTTCAAAACGATCGCGCCTTCTGCGAAGTAAGCCGGAAGGAAAACGATGTCGGGTTTTGCGTCGATAAGAGCCGTAAGCTGCGCTGTGAAGTCCGTGTCGCCTGACTGATAGAATAAGCTCGCTACGATTTCTCCGCCCATTTTCTTGAATGAATCTCTGAAGAATTTTCCGAGTCCTACGCTGTAATCATTGGCCATGTCAACGAGTGTAGCTGCCTTTTTGAATCCAAGATTACGGAATGCA
>CAJORD010000110.1 GCA_905236605.1 uncultured Synergistales bacterium
ATTTTTCCGCTCGTCGTGCTTAGGTCAAGAACGTATCTTGGCTGCCACCATGCCGCCGATGTGAACGCCGTGAACTCTACAGTGTTTGACGCTTTGCCCGAAACGACTATAAACGACGTGTCGCCACTTGGCCTTCGGGAATTTAATTCGGAGTTTATGGCCTTGAGTTTTGCCTGCGCCTTCGTGATTTCAGATTTAATATTAATGAGTTCGTTCTCCGTGTCGAGCCTCAAAGTTTGCGTATCTTTAATGTAACTCAAGAGTTCGCCCGGATTAGATTTTTCCGGTTTAACTTCGCTCAACATTTCGAGAGTTTGTTCAAGAGCTGCGCGCTGCGCTTTGAATTTTTCGATTTTGTTTTCAAGTTCTTCGGCTTGAGATTTCATTGGAGCGAGCCACGAAGGAATCCAACGTTCCCGCGAAAAAGTTTCGACACGAAGATCGCCTTCAATGTATTCAGGGTCTAACGCTCTGATCGAATCCGCATTGAACGACCCCGGCAACACCGCTTTGAAATTTCCATCTTTGTCGGCCGGTTCAACTTTGAAAGAAAATTTTGCTCCGCTGGGATAAAAATCGATCGCCGTGATCGTGTCGATGTAATTTTCTGGTGCTTCGACTGCTTCTGAAAAGTTCGCGCTCAAAAAGACAAACGCAAATAATAAAATTGAAAAAGTAAATGCCTTCATAAAAATTTGCTCCTTTCTTTCTTCTTTCATAAACACGGATTGAAAATGAAATTTTAATCTTTAATCCCTCGTTGCCTTAATTATAGTGTATAATCAAAAATATTTTTGAGCCTGCGGCAAAATTTAACGTGTGAATTAAAAATAAAATCGTGGGTGTAGAATTAGCTTGATAAAAAATAGAAAGGGCGAAAGAGAATTTTATGACCGGCCAGCCATTCAGGACGAAGGTTAAGAAGGCCGGCTTTCCAGCACCACATCAATAAAATTAAAAATTATGAAGCATATCGACGGAGCGAGAAAAATAAATTATTTGAGCGGGAGGCCTATTATTGAATGGAGCGTCTTTTAATAGATTTTTCACAAGTATATGGACAAAACGGAACACGAGAGGCATCAAGAAGCGTTTATAACACACACGCATCGCCGCTCAAAGAGCAAGATAAGACACGGGAAGCTCCGCGAGTTTCTTTCGAGGATATGCTTTCAAACTCGATTAAAAATGTAAACAATCTCCAACTAGAAGCAGAAAAGAAAGTTCGTGACATGGCCATAGGCGACGTAGATGATATTTCTGAAGTCGTTCTTGCGTCATCGAGAGCCGACACTGCGCTGCGCTTAGTCATGGAAATGAGAAATAAATTTCTTGACGCTTATCAGGCATTGTCGCGAATTACGGGCTAAAATTAAAATTAGAACATCATGGACAGCATAAGACGCTGGTGGGCCGCCTTCCTAAATTTCTGGGCTTCGTTAAAACTTTGGCAGAGAGCGTCAATAATTTTAGCGGTACTTTTAGTCTTAGGAGGGCTTGGAGCTTTAATCTTCATGACGGGCACCACTAATTACGAGCCTTTATACGCCGGTCTTGAAGTTGACGATCAGGCCGCTATTGTAGATTATCTGAAGGAAAATAACCTGCCTTATCGACTTGACCCCAAAGCAAACGCAATCTTAATGCCCGGGGGCGCCGTTTATGAAACTCGATTGACCCTTGCACAAATGGGACTTCCCAAGGGCGGAACGACAGGCTTTGAAATTTTCGACGATTCTAAGATGGGCATGAGCGAATTTCAGCAGCGCATAGCCTACATGAGAGCTATTGAAGGCGAATTAGCGCGCACGATTTCGCAAATGGCTCCCGTCGAGAACGCTCGCGTTAGTGTCGTTATTCCCGAGCAAAGATTATTTCTTGAACAGCAAAAGCCTTCGACCGCTTCGGTCTTGTTGAGATTGAGACAGGGCGCAACGATCGGGCCGACGCAAGTAAAATCAATAATTCACTTAGTCGCGCATAGCGTTGACGGGCTCACTCCTGATTCAGTTACGGTCGTTGATACGAACGGGCGAATTTTATCCGACATGATTTCGGACTCTATGATTATGTATAACCCGGACGGGACGAACTCCGTTACGTCTGTTCAGCGCGAACTTGAACGACAGCACGAACACGAATTAGAAAATAAAGTCCGCGTTATGCTCGAACAAGTTTTCGGCCCCGGCACCGTGGTTGTGAGAGTCAAAATAGATTTAGACTTCGACAAAAAGACAAGTTCATATGTAGAGTACACGCCCAACCCCGAAACAGGCACCGGCGTTCCTCGAAGTAATGAACGTCAAGAAGAAAGTTACACGGGCCAAGGTAATCCCGTCAACGGCAACCCGGGCACTACGACTAACATTCCCGGCTACGCGATAAACTCAACTACGGTTGAAAGCGAATATAACCGTTCAAACGCCACGACTAACTACGAAATTAGCACGCGCAAAGGCGATCAAGTTGTAACGCCCGGCGGCGTTCGTAGATTGTCGGCTTCAGTCTTGATTGACGACAGAAACAATAACATCTCCGAAGAAAGACTAGAGGCTTTACAAGAAGTAATTTCGTCAGCGATTGGCTTCAACAAAGATCGCGGAGATAGTCTTGTCGTCCACGCGATGAGATTTTCAACGGCTTTCGCGGATTCTATGGCCGAGCAACTGCGACAAGATCGAATGTGGAAATTAATTTACGGATCTATAGCAGCGTTCATCGTGTTATTGATTTTGGCGATAGCGTTCTATGTCTGGGTGAGAATGAAGCGCGCGAAACTTGCTATTCAGGAAATCGAAGCCGAGGGCAAAAAAGTTCCGACGATTCAAGAGATGCTCACGTCGCCCGACCTGCTCGCGTTCCAAGGAGAGATGGCCGTGCTTGAAGAGCAGCTTAAGGCTTACGCTAAGAGCCACCCTGATGAAATCGCGACGCTTGTCAACGAATGGTTATCTTCTGATAGTTAAAGCCAAATGTAAGAGCGAAGGGAGTGGAGTTTTAGGAAATGCCTAGGAATGACGAAAAGAGCGGCGACGCTAAAGGACTGACGGGCAGGGAAAAAACGGCGGTCTTGATGGTGTCGCTTGGGAGTGATGTGGCTCCTGAAGTTTATAAACGCCTAGATGATTCTACAATCGAGTTAATCACACTTGAAATAGCAAATTTAAGAAAGGTGTCGCCAGATGTAAAACTCACGGTGTTGAAAGAAGCGCAAGAAATTTTAATGGCCCGCGAGTTCATGGCGCGTGGAGGTGTTGAATATGCCAGAGACGTTCTTGAAAAAGCTCTTGGCCCGGAGAGAGCTGCCTCACTGCTTGCACGAATTACAGCAAGCTTACAGGTCAAGCCGTTCGATTTCATGAGGCATACAGACGCAGGCCAGATTCTTGGCTTCATTCAGAACGAACACCCGCAGACTATCGCGTTAATCTTGTCATATCTCGAACCGCCGCAAGCCGCTATGATTTTGGGAGGTTTGCCGCCGATTCTTCAAGCCGACGTAACGAAACGTATAGCCAACATGGACAGAATTACGCCGGAAGTTTTGAGGGAGGTTGAAAGAGTGCTTGAACGAAAATTGAGCAGCGTTATGGGTCAGGATTTCACCGTCGCGGGAGGCATCGACGCCGTTGTCGCTATCGTCAACAGCACCGACAGAGCCACGGAACGCAACATTATGGAATATCTCGAAGAGAACGACCCTGAACTCGCTGAAGAAATTAAAAAACGTCTGTTCGTGTTCGAAGACTCTATGCGTCTCGACGACAGATCTTTACAGCGTGTGTTGCGTGAAGTCGATATGAAGGAGCTTAGCCTCGCTCTCAAGGGTGCAACGGAAGACCTTAAAACGAAATACCTCAAGAACATGTCGAAACGTGCGGCGGAAATGTTGCAGGAAGATATGGACTTCATGGGGCCGGTGCGCGTAAAGGACGTCGAAGAAGCTCAGCAGAAAGTTGTAAACATAATCCGCGGTCTGGAAGAACAAGGCGAAATCGTCATTGCGTCCGGCGGAGGAGACGATATGATTGTCTAGCGGTCTTGCTCATCAGCGCGTGCTGCGGACAGTTCGACTTTTGCCGCAGGCCGTCAAGATTGGCATTCTTGAAAGCGAGATTAAGCAGGCCGGTTCGCTACAGTCCGAACAAAAACAGACTGCACCGGAACGAAAGCCAACACCGCGACCGCCCGCTCAAAAAGTTCAGGTGAAAATCCCGGAGCGAAATTCAAAGGAGATCGAAGAGCTTACCGCGCAAGTTAAAGCCCTGACGAACAGTCTAAGTAATGTCGAAGTCGAAAACGCCGAACTCACTGAAGCAAAAAAGAAACTCGAAAGTGAAATCGGCGGAATTAAATCTGACTACGAGAAGCGCAGAAAAACTCTTGAATCTGAAGCGCAAGCAAACGCAAAAAAAATTGCCGACAAAGCACGCGAGCAAGCGATCACCGAAGGTCAGGTGAAGGGCTACGAGGAAGGACTTCAAAAAGCGCGCGCCGAAGTTGAGCAGGAATATTTAGAAAAATTTTCGGCCCTCGCAGGTGTCATTGAAAACGTCGGGAAGAAACTCGATGAAAATTTTGCCGAACTCGTTCAACTTCATCAACCGCAAATGATCCGAATGTGGACAAAAATGTTAGAACGAATGCTTCATAGGCAGGTCGAATTAAATCCAGATACTATAGATTCTGTTCTTTCGGAATTGTTATCAAGATTGAGCGACAAAAATCAAATTGTAATTTACGTCTCTCCTGATGACCTTAAACACGTCGAAGGCGAACTTGATACAAAATTTCATGAGGCTTTGCGCGGTGCTAAACGTGTCGAACTAAAAGCCGATCCAAACGTTCAAAACGGAAGCTGCATTGTCGAAACGTCGCTAGGAGTTTATGACGCGCGATGGCGAACTCAAATGAACCAGATTGAATCCGTCGTTGATGAAATTTTCCAGCAGTCCTCAAAGGGAGAAAAATAATCATGAACGATTTAGAAGACGTAGATTTATTTCAATTATTCTCGGTCGATTTACTTCAGAAGCCATTAATAAAAGTCAACGGGCGAATTGTTCAAGTTGTCGGACTTGTCGCGGAGTCGCAAGGCCCTGATGTTCGAGTAGGTGACTTGTGCCACATTTGTTTTCGCGACGGCTCGCACGAACTTGACGCCGAAGTCGTTGGCTTCCGCGAAGACCGCGTGTTATTGATGCCGCTCGGTGCTTTGCAGGAAGTCGGCCCCGGCTGCGATGTCGTTTCGTCTAACAGACCGCTTGAAGTTCCTGTCGGCAATGCGCTTTTAGGACGAATTCTTGACGGTCTTGGGAATCCGATTGACGACAAAGGCCCCGTAATCGCTAGCGACTTCTATCCTTTATATGCAACACCACCACACCCATTACGCCGAAAGATGGTTGACACTCCGCTATCTGTTGGCGTTCGTGTCGTTGATGGAATGTTGACGCTTGGCAAGGGGCAACGAATAGGAATTTTTGCAGGTTCTGGCGTTGGCAAGAGCACGTTATTAGGAATGATGGCGCGCTACACGACAGCAGACGTAAATGTAATTTCGTTAGTCGGCGAACGTGGGCGCGAAGTTCGGGAATTTATTGAGCGCGATTTAGGGCCCGAAGGTCTGAAGCGTTCCGTTCTCGTTATAGCAACGTCGGATCAGCCCGCGTTAATCAAAATCAAATCCGCAATGACTGCAACAGCGATAGCCGAATATTTTCGCGACCAAGGCAAAGACGTTTTATTAATGATGGATACGGTAACGCGTGTAGCACTTGCGCAGCGTGAAATCGGTCTTGCCGTTGGTGAACCGCCCGCAACTCGTGGCTATACTCCTTCGGTGTTCGCACTTCTTCCGCGTTTGCTTGAACGTGCCGGCGCCGGCGAAGTCGGAAGCATAACGGGGATTTATACGGTTCTTGTAGATGGCGACGATATGAATGAGCCTGTCGCTGATACAGTTCGCGGAATTTTGGACGGGCATATCGTTTTATCGCGTAAAATTGCTGCAAGAAATTTTTATCCTGCCGTCAGCGTTCTTGATAGCGTCAGCCGTGTAATGCCTGCGTTAGTGTCGCGTGAACATCTTGACGCGGCCGGACGAGTTCGCGATCTCCTTGCGACTTATGCCGAAATCGAAGACTTAGTGAACATTGGCGCGTATAAAGCCGGTTCAAATATTCGAGTCGATTGGGCATTAGCGAACATGGAAGACGTTCGGACGTTTTTATCTCAACGAGTTCAAGACCCGACGAGTTTTGAAGAGACGGACAAGCGATTATTAAATCTCGCGCCTTATCCATCGCAACCACAGGCACAGCCGCAGCCACAACCGGAAGCGAAAGCTAAATAGGAGCAATCATGCAGCAACGAATAGCAAAATTTAATCGTATCTTAAAAATTCGTGAGGACAGTCGCAAAAACGAGCAAGCTATTTTAGCCGCCGAACGCAGCGAAGAGCGCGCAGTCATTAATCACATTACGCAGCTCGAAGGCGAAAAGGCTCAAGCGATTCGCGACTTCAGCACGACGGGCGAAAAAGTTGTTTCAGCGTCGGAGTTGTGGTTTCAACGTCAGTTCATCGACGCTATAGACACGGATATATTAAAAGGCAAAGACTCTTTGAGCGAAGTCCGCGGACGAATTACAAACACCGAAGCCCGACTTGTCGAACGTCATAAGGACGTCCGCATCATGGAAACGTATATAGACCACTTAAAAGAAATAGACTTTCAAGAACAATTAGGCATAGAACAAAATGCACTTGATGATATGGCTACGATGCAATTTGCAAGGAAAGGAGCTTATTAAATTTGGGCCCGAACTTCACAAACATCAGCAGAGTTTTAACACGAATTGATGAAATCAATCGGCAATTTAATTTATATGGTGAGCAATCGAACACGCCGGTTAAAAATCGATTTGTTGACGTCTTGAACGAAGTTGAAAGAAATAAACGCAGCTTCACAGGCGGCAGCAAAAATATTTCAGGCAAGACCAGCTATTCAGAACTTCAGGACGTTATCGACGAATGCGCAGAAAAATATAACATCGACAACGAACTAATCCGCGCAATGATTCAAGTTGAATCAGGCTGGAACACCGACGCCGTTTCAAACAAAGGCGCGCAGGGACTTATGCAGCTTATGCCCCGCACGGCCGCTATGCTTGGCGTTAATGACCCTTTTGACCCCACGCAAAATATCGAAGGCGGCGTAAGATATATTTCAGATTTAACCGATAAATATCGCGGGGACATTGAGAAAGCTCTCGCGGCATATAACGCAGGCCCGGCCCGGGTCGATTCTGGAAATATCCCGGACGTTTCAAAACGCTACGTTAAAAATATCATGGCGATTTATCGCAAGTTGAGGGAGATGAGCTAACATGGCTGAAGAAAGACCCGCTCCCGCTCCGGCCGCAGGTGATCAGGCTCCGGCTGCCGATGCTGGCGCTGCTACAACAGTCGTACGAAAGAAAAAAAAGAAAAAAAAGCTGGGGAAATTAACTTTTTTATTTTGGCTTATTCTGTTGGCACTCGGCACGGCTACAGGAATGCACCTTAGCGGAATTTGGGACGGCCGACCGCTATTCTGGACAATCGTTCCAAATATTCCATACGTCGGCAAACAACTCGCAGATTTCTTCCAAGTTCCGGAATATTACGCCTTGAGTGTTTCTGAACGTCGCGCCGTCGAGCTTGAGCAATGGCAACGAAGACTTGACGCTCAAGAACGCGCCCTTGAAAGTCGCGACATCGAACAGATGACCGTTTATGAAAATCGTGAACTCGCTCTCGTCGAATTATCAAGAGACGTCGCTAGACTTCAAAGACGACTTCGACAGCAGCAGTCCGAGCAAGCCGCCGCAGGAAACGCCGAAGGAGCTACAGCCGAAGAGCAAGAGTTGATGAACCAGGTGGCCCGGACTTATCAGGATATGTCAGCACGAAACGCCGCCGCGGTCGTTGAACAGCTTCGCGATTCTCTGGCCGTCGAACTCATGATGAAACTTCCAAACGATGCTCGCGCTTCGATAATGGGGAAGCTAAAGCCGACTAAGGCCGCAAGGATCACAGAATTAATGTCCCGACCTCAACAGAGATAAAATTTTTTAACAGGAGGCATTAATTATGGCGGATTTATTGACGTTCGTAGATATTCAGACACAAACACAGACAACGCAGCAGACATCTTCAACTTCAAATTCTAATTCTGAAAGCGCGCCGGGAGTTTTTGACGCCCTCATAACTGAATACACAGCTACGGAAAATTCTGAAATCGAAATCGAAAATTTTCAGCCGCTCTTAGAAACTGAAGAGGCAAATTCAAATTTAATGACTTTCAAGGGCGGAAAATTATTTTCAAATTCTGTTCTTGATATTTTGACGACAGCCGCACCGGAAGTTTCTGAAGCCGACGTTGAGCCGGGAAATTTTTTAGAACAGTTAAAAATCTCGCTCGGAAAAGTCAAAGCTTCACAGCCGGAAGTCTTCTATGATGACGAAGATATTAATTTCAATGAAAAAATTTCGCAGCTTCTTGACATTCCCGAAGATGAATTTAATGAAATCTTCGCGGCTCTTCCTGATGACGTCAAAGAAGAAATTAAATCTCTCGTCGATGAAATTTCTAAAGCTGTCGAACATGGCGCGGACGTCGAAGAATTAAAACCTGCGATCGAAAAATTATCTTCCGTTTTTGCAAAATCAGAATCAAAAATCAAAATTTCAAATTCTGAACGCGACCCCGAAATTAAAAACGACAAAGAGAAAAATAAAATCGAAAATCAGGAAATTGAAATTAATTCCGCGAATGTCGCCGGACTTGCAGCAGTTCCGAACGTCAGCAACGATTTTGAAAATAACGACGTCGAGCGAGCTCCCAAATCGCTCAGTGATGATGTAGCGCGTCAGGATTCAAAGCCGCAGGAAGTTCAAAACGTCGAAGAGAAAACTCAAATTAAAAATCCTGACGACGTAAAGCCGACTTCAAATTTTGAAAACGTCATCGAGCAGCATAACACCGAACGCGAAAATCAAAATTTCAATGGCGGCATGAGCGAAAACGATTCTGAAAATCAAAATCCTGAACAAAATTTTTCACAGCCTCGCCATCAGTCGCGCTCACGCAATGACAATCGAAGAATTTCAAACGATAATTCGAGCGTCGATAATGAACGCCAAACTTCAACACGTCGAACAGAATCGCGAAATGATTTTCAAAGTTTCTTCGAGGGCGTTTTGAACAGTCGAAGAGCTTCGCCGACTTCTTCATCAGAAACCGCGCAACCGTTAAGCCTTCGTGAAAATTTTGGATTTACTCAAAGCACAACGCTTCGTGGCGGCCTCGTCAACGTCGTGAGATTTATTCGTGCTGATGGAGTTCAAAAAGCTAACGTCGTAATTGACCCTCCCGCGCTCGGAAGAATTTCGGTGGAACTTACTTCAAGTTCGTCAGGAGTGGAGGCTTCAATTAAAGTAAGCAGTGAGCAAATCCGACAATTAGTGCAAGACCAATTAACCCAGCTTAGAATGAATTTATCTGAACAGGGCGTGCAAGTCGCCGAATTTACCGTTGACGTTCAACAAGATAATCAGCAGGGCAGCCACTCTCAAAATGAAAATCAGCAGGACGGGCAAAGAAATTTCATCGGCGGACTTGAAGAAGAAGACGACACAGAAGATTTTAGAATCGACTTAGAAGACGGATTATTATACTGGGTAGCATAAAGAGAAAGAGACGAAGGGGAATGAAAGAATGCCGGTAACGAGTACAAATAATTATACAGACCTTACGAATTTAACAGTAACTGGAGCGGCTTCATCATCGACAGCCGCCGCCGTAACGAGCGCGACTAATAACGAGCTAGGCAAGGACGCTTTCTTAAAATTATTAATCGCGGAACTTTCCAACCAAGACCCAACTAACCCCGTAGAAGACAGAGAATTTATTTCGCAGATGGCCACGTTCTCGACGCTTGAGCAAATGCAGAACATGAACTCGACGCTTACAAGCATGGCCGAAGTTAATAAATATTCTGCGTCAAGCTACATAGGCAAGGCGATAGCTTTCACTAATGACGAGGGCAAACAAGTTCCCGCGCTCGTCAATGCGGTATGGTTTGAGAACGGCAAAACGATTCTTGACACAAGCGAAGGCGACGTGCCTCTTGAAAAAGTCGAAGGCATTTCCGAAGTAAGTTAAAGAAGATTAAATTAGAAAAATTAAATTTGCTCTCACGGACG
>CAJORD010000111.1 GCA_905236605.1 uncultured Synergistales bacterium
CGTTCACGCTCTGTGTTTGCTCGATATTTAAGATTATCAAGCTGAAGATCAAAAATTTTTTGCGACACGTATTCTGTATCAGTTGCTCTTGCTTCCATGATTATTCCCTCCCTGCTAAAACAGAATTAAAAATTTCTTCCATTGTCGCACGTTTGGCAACCGTGATATTAATAAATCCGTTTCGTTTAGCTTCGTCCGCAGTCTGTCGGCCAATGCAAACGACGCGGGTTTCTTTCATGCTGTCGACACTCGCCACAAAGCCTCGAACAGTCGAAGCAGACGTGAATATTATTATGTCTATAAATTTTGGAACGTGATTTAATTTTACAAAATCCGTTTTATAAATACAAATTTCATCAAAATTTTTTGAAATTTCAGGCCCATTTGCCGCACGCAACATTAAAACTTTGCCCGGAAGTCCGCAAACTAAATTTTCAATGTCAAAAATTTCCGGGACAAAATCCACTCGCAAGCCATGATTTTTAAGTGCCTCCGCCGTAGCTTGACCTATAGCAGCGATTTTAGCGTCGCCAATCTCACGGACATCGCGCCCGGATTCGCGCAATAATTCAAAAAACGCTTCGACTCCCGTAACGCTCGTGAAGCCGATCCAATCGAAGCCGGAAATTTTTTTATCATCGAGAGAATTTTTAATTACGCTTGTCTTTATCGTCGGCATGATTACGACTTCCGCGCCCGCGTCTCGCAACATTGAAGCAAGTTTCTCAGAACGTCCGGCCGGTCTTGTGATTAAAATTCGCTTATCGCGCAACGGAAGATTCTTTCGCCAATTTAAATTTAGTTTTGCAACATTGCCCACGATAATCACGGCCGGTGATTTAATTTTTTTTGCAGCGTCGTGAAGTTCACGCAACGAAGTTCTAATTTCGCGTTGGCGTGCTGTTGTTCCGTTCGAGATTATTGCGCAAGGAGTTTGCGGAGAAAATTTTGCAAGCAATTTTTTTTCAAGCTCTTCAGCGTTGCTGACCCCCATTAAAAAAATCGCGGTCGAGTCTTCAAAATCCGGGATTAAATTTTCTTTATCGTGAGCCGTGAAGACGTTAACGCCGCTTGAAAAATCGCGATGAGTTACAGGGATCCCTGCCCACGCCGGGACAGCTAAAGCCGAACTCACGCCCGGAATAATTTCAAATTCTAATCCGGCTTTGATTATCGCTTCGGCTTCTTCACCGCCACGCCCGAACAAAAACGGATCTCCGCCCTTGAGCCGCACGATATTTTTATAAATTTTTGCTTTCTCGATGATTAAATTTTCAATTTCGCGTTGTGAAATTTTGTGGGAGCCGGGAATTTTTCCAACGTCAATTAGTTCGGCCGAGTCGGGGATCATTGCTAAAATCCCTTCGCCGACAAGTCTGTCATAAATCACAACATCAGCTTTCAATAAAATTTCATGCCCGTGCAGCGTTAATAATCCCGAATCGCCCGGGCCTGCTCCGATTAAGTAAATCATAAAAAAATCTCCTTCGCTAAATTTTTGCCTATCTCTTCAGCTTCGTGAAAGTCGCCCGATAATTTGCCGCGATAAAATTTTTTTGTCGCTTCGTCAATATAAAGTCCCTTGAGCGTCAAGACATTTTCATTTATAAACGCGTATGCACCAACGGGGACATTACAGCCGGCGTTAAGAGCACGTGAAAAACTTCGTTCGGCCAATGCACAAAATTTTGAATTTTCATCATTAACGCGGTCAAGATAAAAATATTTTTCGTCGGCTCGCCCTTGACACGCTAATATCCCCTGACCCGGCGCGGGCAAAATTTCATCGACTTCAAAAATTTTTGTTATTCTATTTTTAAGTCCAAGTCTTTCAAGCCCGGCAACAGCAAGCACAAGCCCGGAAAAATTTCCTGCGTCGAGTTTTTCTAAACGTGTATTAATATTTCCGCGGACGGGAATAATTTTTTTTTCAGGGAAAATTTTTTCAAGTTGCAGGCGTCTTCTTAAAGACGACGAGCCGATTAAATTTCCACCGCCGACAAGAGCATCACGAACATCAGCGCGCTTTGAGTATGCGACGATTGGCAAATTTTTATTTATGTTCGCTGGGAGGTCTTTCAGACTGTGAACAGCAAAATCAATTTCGTGATTTAATAACGCGTTCTCAAGTTCGAGAGTAAAAAGTCCCTTTATGCCCGCCGGGTCCGACGAGAACGGAGCCATGTTTTTGTCGCCTGAAGTTTTAATTTTGATTATGGAAATTTCAGCGTTCGGATAAAATTTTAAAATCTCCCTTGCGATTATTTCAGTTTGAGCAAGCGCAAGAGGACTCGCTCGGGTTCCGATTTTAATTTTCACGTTTTCGCTCCTTTGTTATACTTTTTCAAAAGCAAACAAAATTTTAGCAGGAGATGAGAAAAAACATGCCCGAAGATTTAGACCCGACTACCGCGCAACTAGTTTCAGAATTAGCCGCCAGTATCACGCCGACGCTATCAAAGACTTTGAAGTCCGCCATTCGCACCGAAGATTTTATAAACGCCATCGACCGCACTAATATGATCTCGCAGGATTTAAGAAATCAAATTGAAAAGTCGATTCGCTCTGGCGTCGAAGACAGTCGCGCGTCCCGAACGATGATTTTACAATCTATGCGAAATGTCTTCGATGAAATCGCAGCGATTAGAAAAAATCTTGATAAAGTTCCCGCTGCTATAGATTCGGTCGTCAAGAGCACCGCTCCCGAGGACAACGCAAGCCCGGAAATTTTGGCCGAGTTGGCGCGAATGTCAGAATTAATTAACGAACTTATCGAAGGCATTAGGAATTTAAGCGAAGCATACGCGCACGACAAAGAGCAACGCAGCGATGAAACTGTAAATTTTGATTCAGGCGAAGAGAACGCGAGCAGGCTCGAAAAATTATTAAATAATTCTTTGCCCGGACTTGAAGGGCTTGTGAAAGCTCACGAGAAAGCACAAACTCACGAGCTTGAAGAATTTTCAAAAGAGATTGCCGCGCTTCATCATGAGAACGACAAGACCATAATTTTCAAACTTAAAGAAGCTCTTTCAAACGAACTTGAAAAAAATTCAGAAGAAATTATTTCGCATGTCGAAGCCGAATTAGAATCGCGCGATAAAAAAATTTTTTTGTTTTTAAAAATCATTGCCGGACTTTCAGGAGCTTGCGTGATTTTATCGTTGATTAATTTATTTATATAATATTCGCAACTTAAAAGGAGGAAAATAAAAATGGCAATTATTCAA
>CAJORD010000112.1 GCA_905236605.1 uncultured Synergistales bacterium
CGGCGGGCATCGATATGATAAGAATTAGAACGGCATCGACAAGAGGATTAGCGCTCAGCGGGAAGAATTTCAAAATTAAAGCTATTGCCGCTGGATAAACAAGAAGAGCAATGATTGTGTTTATCCACGCGTGAATGTCCGTGAATAATTCCGAAGCCTTTGAATGCGCCAGTGCTATGCCGATCATAATCATCGAGAGCGGAGTCGTTATGCCTGAAATATAATTCAACGGACTTATTATTGCAGCAGGGACTTTAATTTGACCGAAATAAAAAATTAAGCTCACGAGCGTAGAAAAATTTATGTTGCTGAAGATTATTGACTTAATATTAATTTTTTCGCCTTCGTGGCCCGGATTGTCACGCGCAATTTCAAGCGGCCCTATCGTGTATATAGTCATGTTGAAAGCAATGTTTAGCAGGACGGACAACGCAAGCCCTTCGCCGCCAAAAAGCACGAGCGCAATCGGGAAGCCCATGAAACCGGAATTAGTATAAGCCGCAGTGAATGCCCACACGCCCCGGCAATTTTCAGGAACTCTCAATAAAATCGCAACGTAACGCGACAAATACATCAGGCCCGCAAAAACTATAATTCCGGCTATGATTATCGTGATTCCGTCACGAAGAAACGACGGGTCATAATCCCTTTGAACAAGCGACACAAAAATCGTACATGGCAAAGTTATTTTCATCAGCAACGAAGAGAACGCGTGCGAAGCATGTTCATCTAAAATTTTCAAACGGACGGCAATATATCCAACGGCGATTAATGAAAACAAGCTTATCAAATTAGAAGCGACTGTAAAAAAATCAAGATTCATAAATTTTCTCCCTTCCATTTTCTTTTATCATAATAACAAAAGAATAGCCCTTATGTTGGCAAATGGATTATATAGTCAACACGAGGGAATGAAAATTTAAAAATTTTAGAAATCTCGTTTCCATTCGTAGAGATTAATGTGTTCTTGACTAGGACCGAGTAGCTGAATGACTCGTAAACCTCCCATAGGGGCATCATCATCTTCGATTGACTCCGACAAGAGCGGCACGCCTTTTTCGCGAAGTTCGTTCCATACGTCATCAATACCGCGCACCGCTAGCCCGATGTGAGTGATAGAGCCTTTATTGCCGAAAGTGTCTTCATTTTGTTCAATCGGCTGAATTAATTCGAGTCTGGAATCGTTCAATTTCATCATTGCGTATTCTCCAAAATCACAAGTTTCACGCCCAATGAGATTAAATCCTATGATGTTGCGATAAAAATCGATCGACTTTTCTATTTCAGGAGTATAGATACAAATATGATGAATCCCGTAAATGCCTTTCATTTTAAAACCTCGTTTCTTAATATTAAAAAGAGGGAGGCCTTAAGCTCTCCCCCTGTAGACTGACTGAATTAATAAAAATTAATCGTAAAGCAAAATCGCGATTTCTTCATTGTCGATATTGGCGGCATTGTACCACTTTGAGCCTGTATCGACGTCAGAAACGCTTTCTTTGTTGGCGGCACGAACTGCTAAACCGACAGCTTGATAACCCATCTGATAGGGGTCCTGCGTTACGCTGCCGAAGAACTGACCGTCTTTAATTGCCTCGCGCTGTGATGTGCCGGAATCGAAACCGACTACAAAAATGTCTTTATAGGTTCCGTCGGCGCGGTCAAGGTCTGTTCCGTCGTTCGTGGCAGAAATTACTCCGTTCACAGCGTCCTGATTGGCTGCGAACACGCCTACAAGATTGTCCATTGCGAAAATAGTTTTTGAAGCGGCCTGAATGTCAGCTGCGCTTGATGACGGCGGCACTACGACGACTATTTTTACTTTCTCGTCATTTGCTGCGGGCTTCGTCCATTTTTCCTGACCAGACACAGACAC
Source organism: uncultured Synergistales bacterium (assembly GCA_905236605.1). Lineage (GTDB taxonomy): Bacteria > Synergistota > Synergistia > Synergistales > Aminobacteriaceae > JAFUXM01. The sequence continues at coordinate 1,877 of CAJORD010000112.1, forward strand.
GGAACCGGCTAAGCCTTCGAGAGCTTCGAGAGCGGCGACTGCTCTAGCGATGAAACCGTCAACGCGCTGCACGATTGAGCCTGATGTAGCGTCCTGTGCAAGAATTGCTAACACAGTGGGCGAGCCTTTGGCGCCTTTCAAAATTGCCTTCTGGAAATTCGGATCGGCGATCAAATTTTCGGCAACATTACCGCCGGCATTCACGTTGTCAGTAGCTGCTGTTGCTAAAACCGCGCCAGTGGGGTCGCCGGGTACACCGGAGTCAAAACCGATCACGGGGATTCCGGCTTCTTTGGCTGCGTCCAGAGTTTCTTCTAGTGAAGCTGTGTCGCAAGCAGCGAGAACGATTGCGTCAGGCTTGGCGTTTACGGCTGCTTTCACTTGCTCGACTTGCTGAGACGTGTTTGTCTCTACGTCGGGGCCGTTGGTGGTGATCGTTACGCCCAACTTAGCCGCCGCGTCAGCAGCACCTTTGAAGGCCGCCTGATAGAACTGGTTATTAAAACTCTTGGAGATTATGCGGATATCCATTTTTTTGCCGGAAGTGTTGGTGTATTCTTCCGCAAAAAGGGCCGAGGCGGCGATCAAGGACAAAACCAATAAGCCGCAGAACAAAACGCTGAGAAACTTTTTCATAATTTATTTCCTCCTTATTTTATTTCCTGTGTTTAATTTTTATGTGCGCTTGGCCTTCTGGGCACGAATTACATCAACCAGAACCGCCAGCAAAACTACGACGCCAATTAAAACTTGCTGCCACTGTACAGGCAAGCCCATTGATAACAAGCCGGTCTTAAGGACCGAAATTACGAAAACTCCTAAAATTGTTCCTGAAAGCGTTCCGACCCCTCCCGCTAACGACGTTCCGCCGATAACGCAAGCCGCAATAGCGTACATTTCTTGACCGTTACCAGTCTGTGGAGTGATTGTTGAATAAGTCGCCGCGTAAATTATTCCCGCTAAGCCGACAAAGAAGCCATTAACGACGTAAACAAGCATTTTCCATTTTGATGTCTGAATGCCTGAAAGCTCAACGGCGTCCTCGTTGCTGCCCATAGCGTATGTATAGCGGCCGAGTATAGTTTTGTTCAACAAAATCCAACCGACAATGAAAAACACAATGAGCCATATAGCACCGACCGGGAAATTATGATTTTTATAAATCAGTTGCTTAAACCAACCGTCTACGGATTTCAACGACGGATAAGTCTGCGTTTGCACCTTCGCAACAACCGAACAAATTCCCAGCGAGATAAATTGCATTCCTAATGTAGCGATAAACGGCGGGAGATTTAATTTTCCGACTAAAAGGCCGTTGCACAGTCCGAAGAGCAGCGCCACTAACATGACTATCACTAAGCACAGCAGGATTGGCAATTTCCAGACGTTATAAGCTACGCCGCCAATTAATGCGCTACCCACCATAACGGTGCCGCAAGATAAATCTATTCCGCCAGTTATGACTATAAACGTCATGCCGACAGCTAAGAATCCAATATAATACGAAGAGTCGAGAATGCTGACGAAAGTATTAAATGTCAGGAAGTGATTGCCGAAAATTCCGAAAAAGATATATAGGACTACTAAGCAGCCCACGGCGATGACTTTTTGTAGAGCATCACCTTTTAAATAGGATAAGATTCCATTGCTTTCTTTCATGTTGCTTTTCCTCCATCACTGATATTTTGTGGCTAGCGTCATGATTTTGTCTTGAGTCGCTTCGGCGATGTCTAATTCGCCAGTCTTACGTCCCTCGCACATCACGACGATCCTGTCGCTCATCTTCAAGACCTCCGTCATATCGGAGGACACCATGATGATAGACTTGCCTTCTTTGACCAGCGAATCCATCAAATTATAAATTTCTGCTCTAGCGCCAATGTCGATGCCGCGTGTAGGTTCGTCGAAAATTAAAATGTCGCAGTTTCGCAACATCCATTTAGCGATAACGACTTTCTGCTGATTGCCGCCCGATAAGTTCTTGACGAGTTGTCGAACGGAGGGCGTTTTAGTTTTAAGCTGATTAACATAATTTTCAGAAACTTCCGCGCTGCGCTTCTCGTTCACGAAAATTCCCTTGTGCAGTTCCGCTAAGTCATAAGACGATAACACCGTGTTATCTGTTATAGATAATCCAAGCACAAGGCCATAGCGTTTTCTGTCCTCGGAAAGATAGCCGATTCCATTTGCGATAGCGTCTTTAGAATGATGAATTTCTCTTTTATTGCCGTTGACGATAATTTCGCCGTCGTCTTTTGGGTCAGCTCCGTAGATTAATCTCATAGTTTCCGTGCGTCCAGCTCCGACTAAGCCAGCAAAGCCCAAAATCTCGCCTTTATGCAACTCGAAGGAAACATCTTTAACTTTGTTTGATTTCAGATGACTTGCTGTAAGCACCACGGGCGAGCCTTCGGGAACATTGCTCTTCGCCTTTGGCTCTTCAAGAACTTCGCGGCCGACCATTAAGCGCACAATATCTTGAATAGTGCATGTCTTTGCGTTCAGAGGGTCGATATATTGGCCGTCGCGCATGATAGTAACTCGGTCGGAAACTCGTTTAATTTCTTCAAGTCTGTGAGAAATGAAAATTATCGCAACGCCTCGTGCCTTTAGCTGCTCCATTTTTTCAAAAAGGTCTTCGGCTTCTGCTTCAGAAAGAGCTGCTGTCGGCTCGTCAAGAATTAAAACTTTTGTAGCCGGGTAAGACATTGCGCGCGCGATTTCTACCATTTGACACTTACCAACCGTCAAATTTCGGATTCGGTCCGTGGGTTTAACGTCAACGTTAAAATCTTTAAGCAGGGCTTCTGTTTTTTGATTTATAACTTTGTCGTTACAGAAAAATCCGTTGGATTCGCGACCGATGAAAATGTTTTGAGCGACGGTCAGGTCATTCATCATGTTGAGTTCCTGATGAACAATAGAAATACCTGCCTCCTGAGCTTCTCTGATGTTCTTAAAATGAACCGGCTGACCGAACAGGCGATAATCTCCCGTATAATCCGAGTGAATACCCGTCATGATTTTCACAAGCGTAGACTTGCCGGCGCCGTTTTCTCCGATTAAGGCGTGAACTTCTCCTTCTCTGAGATCGAAGCGGCAATGGTCCAAAGCATGAACGCCCGGAAAGGTTTTATCGATGTCCGTCATTTCCAGAATCATCTGCCCTTGATTTTCAGGCATTTCTTCCACCTTCTTTCTACTTAGGTACTATTTAATTTTGTTGTTATAAGGATGTCGAAATTATAACAAAATTTTGACAATCGTCAACGAAATTTTAGCTTGTTCACTTATGTATATACTTACGAATTTCTTCAAGAATTTCAGGCACGTTGATAAGTCCCGGGTCGATTTTTTCTTGAAGCCATTTTTCTTGAATGTCTTTATAGTTTGTGAGCGTCTCCCATTGTGAAACTTCTTCGTCACTTAGAAGTCGGACTTCTGCGCCGTCTGAAAGCAAAATTTCAATTTGTTCAAGAAGCGCGTTATCCATGACGGCGCCGAGTTGATTATATGCAAAATCAGCGGCTTTCTCGAAAGCTTCTTGTTCTTTTGTTGAAAGAGAATTCCATACGTCTTTATTCATCGCAATTAGATAGGCATGACCGAGCCACAATTTCGGCGACACGGCAATATATTTTGCTTCCGTGTGAGCTTTAATGTCGTAACCGCTGTCGATATTAACGATTAATCCATCAAGGGAACCGTCCGCAAGAGCCTCGAAAACTTTTTCGCCCCACGGCATCGTTATAGGAATTGCGCCGGCGTTGCTCAAAAAATCTTTGTGCCAGAAGCTCGCGCTTCGCCATTTCTGACCTTTAATAGCGCCTAAATCATTCAATGGTTCATGACTGAAGAACGCCGCAGGGAATCCTGTTGCTATAAAAATTACATGCAAGTTTTGTTTTTCAATTTCTTCTTTCAAAGCCGGGATTTTTTCATAAATGCTTCGGAAAAAATTAACTTGTTCTTGTCCAGCAGGACCGGCAGGAAAACTTTTGAATAATTGATGAAGAATTAAATCTTTTGCAAAATATTCAGGCACGACGACGGCAATTTGTGCGCTCTTGGCCTCTTGAACGGTCGGCAATGCTTTGTAACTTATGCTTAGTTCTCCGTTCCAGTGTGGAGCGATTTTAATTTGTCCGCCGGATTCTTTCTCAATGGCCGGGAATAAAACATCGTTGAGAAATTTCGTTCTCATGTTCCCTAGCGGTTCATGGTCTGAATATGACAGAGTAATGGTATTACTTTGAGCATTTGTGAATGAAGTAGAGAATAGGGCAATGAAGCACGCACTTAAGAAAATTCGTTTGATTTTCATTTTGAGGCACCTTAAATTTTTATTTTTTCAGAGCGTCAAGGACAGCCAACGTTAAATCATCAATGCCGATTGTTGCTCCCGAAATTAAATCAACGTTTTCGGCGTGGCCGTCTTTGTCATACTTCACAGATTCGATTCCGTGTTCAACTACGTAGCTTTCATAATAGGCGACCTGTTCCCACCAATCTTTGCCAAGAGTGCTTACGGGTTTAATTCCGTAATTGTCGTGAAGCTCTTTGCTGCTCTTGCCATTTGCGAGACGGTCAATAATGACGTTTGTTATCTTGCCATCGTTCTCAATGATGTTGGCGATGTAAAGTCCCCACTGCTGGCTGAAAGAAATTCCTGACTTCACTTTAGCTTCAGCAAAAGCCGCGGACGATACAGCGACGACAAGCAAAACTGCAAACACTGCGATTAATTTTTTCATTCTTAATTCTCTCCTTTAATTTTTAATATGCAAAACTCGCTCGGCGTTCTTGTGAGCAATAAGCTCTTTCTCTTCATCCGTCAAAAATTCCGCTGACATTAAAAACTCGTAAAAATTTCCCTGCTTAATATACGGATAATCGACGGCCCACATTATGTGCTCGGCTCCCATTAGCTTGACCATGTACTCGAATTGCATAGGCGACAAAATTCCGCTCGGAGTGATATAAAAATTCTCTTTGTAATAGTCGGAAATTTTTTTGCGAAGTCCTGTCGTTTGTGGAGGCATTATGTAATCAAGTCTTTCAAGATACGCAGGGATCAATTCGCCCCAATAACCTGATTTATCGGTGCGGGGTGGAACGAGATCGGCACGTCGAGTTCAGCGGCATTTGCGAAAATTGGGAAGAAATTTTTTTCTTCATAAAAATGTCCTTGAAACTGCCCGGCTAGTAACGCACCGCAGAAATTATATTCTTTCACACAGCGTTCGAGTTCTTTCGCGGCCTCAATAGGGTCAGCCATAGGAAGCGTAGCAAACGCGGCAAATCTTTCCGGGTGAGCTTTAACTTTTGCAGCTAAAATGTCGTTGGCTCTCTTGCAAATTCTTACGGCTTCAGCAGCAGGAACTTGATCCGAGACAGGCGAAGTATAAGAAAGAACCTGCATGTCGATTTTATGTTTGTCCATGAATTTGATTCGCTCTTCGTCAATATCCATTAAAGAATTTCCGACGAAGACCATTGATTTATAAAATTCCGGGACTTCAGTAAATTTGTTATTCTCGTCAACGATTTCTTGTGCGGTAAAATGTTCTTCGAGTGTTATAAGCCGCATTATGAATTACTCCTTCGGGAAAATAATCTCAACCTGATCGCCCGGACTATGTATAGCCGCCTTGACGACTTGAAGCTCGTAAACGATTAAGGCCGGATTCTCCGCAGTGCCGAAGCGTTCGACTTCTTGCGAGATTCTGTTTAGATATTGCTCGCGCGTGGTCATGTCGTTTGTTTCGATGACGTTCGCATAAATTCTTATCCAGCGTCCTTTATTGAAGCCGATTAAAGCAACGTGATTATTTTCCGTTAATTGCTTGTGCATGGCTTTGCCTACTCTTGTTCCGAAGTATAAACGTCCGTCCTTCTCAAGGATTTGACTTATTGGTCTTCCTGAAGGGTATTCGCCGTCAATCGTAAGCAGATAATAAAATCCGCAGTCATTTAAAAAATTATAAATCTGACTCATTGCTTGTCTCCTATAAAAATAGGGGAACTGATTTTATTTTGATTTTAATCAGCTTCCCCAAATTTTCAAATTTAATTTTATGGTTTAGGTCC
>CAJORD010000113.1 GCA_905236605.1 uncultured Synergistales bacterium
CCTGATACCGGAGAGTGCCCCGTCAGTAACTTTCATGCTGATATTCCAAACTTTGCCCGCTATGCCTTGCAATAATTTTTGAATTCGACTTGCCGGAGCTGTCACTCGGTCGATAAAGCGCATTGTCGCCATATATCTTTGCGTTGAAAAGGATTTAAATCTGTTCGCCAAGCGTGCCGCCTGTTTATCAAGAGCGTTCAACTGTTTTTGTAAATCTTTTACCTTCCCGCCCGTTGAATCTTTGACGTCAACCACAATAGTTATTGTTCGGTCGCTCAATGTCGTTCTCTCCTTTCCAACAAAAATTCAAAAAAAGCCCCTGCCTTACGTGGCAAGAGCCTTTACGATATTGCGTTCTGTATTAAAATCTGCTCCGTAGCAAAAGATATTCTATAAGGCAGATAAAAAAATTAGCGCGTCTTTTTTTGTCTGCGAATATTATTTTCTTCGTCGAGTTCAGCGCGAACACTCGCCCGAACGAATGATTGTTCCTCAAAAGAAAGTTTAGCATATTGGCTGGGGAGGAGTCCGCATTTCACACGAATTGCATGCAACATACGGAGCATTCCCCCGCCAGCTTCTATTCGTTTTTTATTAAATCCTCTAACGAATCATCGTTATTGTCGTAGCCGCTGAACTTCAAAATGGTTTCCGCGATTCTCTGACGTTCAGCCGGTTTCAAAGTGTAAAGGACAACGTCCGAGCCGGTTACAGCATTGATTTTCGCCCAAACAGCTTTGTTTTTCCAAATGCGTTTTTTATCTTCCTCAATCGTCGCCTCGAAAATGATATTGCTGGTAAAGCGGGCGTCGTCCAATTCTTCAGTAGGTTTGCCCCTGTCAATGGTGGCACGTCTGCGGCATTTGCGGAAAATATCCTCGCTTATCGGTATGCATTTGAACGTAAAGGAAGTGTGACCGTTGCGAGGAATCACGAATTCGCGTTGAATATTATCTTTGCGCCAAGCTCCCGCTTCCAAAAGCGCGTCGACGATATTAAGTTCCGTTTGCTGTTCTTCAAGCTCTGCTAATTGTTCTTTCATTATTTACACCTCAATCAGGTAATGTTAAAACTTTTTGCAAATCGGGCGGTTGATTCACATGCAAATTCCAGGCGCGTTTGACGATATCGCCGACCGTGATATTGTGCAAGTCAAGCTGACCAGTCGGTACACAATCGCGGAAAATGTAACGTGATTCACTGCCGTCATAGCCATGCAAAACCGAGCTGAAAGTCCACATCGGAGCATGGCGACCGTTTTTAAAGAAGTCGAAAACGTCTTGGATAAATTGGTCGTCCTCGACAATGCATTGAGTAATCGTGAGTGTGACTGCGTAGCCAGTCATGAATTCCTGTTGAATCGGACTGCCGAGCGGTTGATACGTTGCGTTCGTGAAATTGACTTGACCTTGCCAAGCTTCAACTGTAGTCAAAAGTTCGCCGTCGCTGTCGAATATGCTGGCGTCCTTGCCGCTGAATAAATATCGGGCGTCCTTGTCGTAAAGCCCGCGTTCATTAAAAGCAGCCAAGTTAATCATCTCCAATCAAAAAACCGCCCGAAGGCGGCTAATATTCTGTTTTATTTTTCGTTCATTTTGTAAGTTCAGACCAAGTGCTCAACTTTTCTTTGCAAGTCTCCCAAATATCATGGTGACCTTTACCGGCGTCCATGCCTGTTACAATCGCCTTAATGCAAATATTTTCGCAGGTGTCGATTTCAAAAAGTTGTTTGACTATATGTACTAGTTATAGTCATTCTTTCGTCATCATCAAGACTTGAAACAGCTTGCGGCGTGTTCTTGATACCGAGTGCTTTGCATACGTCGGTTGCGTAAACCCACGCTTGACCTTCGATATAAATTCCGCGAACGTTCCCGAACGTCTCATCGATGAACTTCATAATTTTATTCTTCATGGATAACAACCTCCTTGACTTATAAGCCCTTAGGTGTTATCCTGCCCTTAGGACTTATAGTTTTGGAAAAGAGACCTTTGCTTTGACCGTGAGGGTCTCTTTTCGTTTGCAAGTATAGCACAAGGAGTTGGCAAAAGCAATTAAGCAGCAAACGGATTCGCAAAGCTGAAGGTATAATCCAAGTAGATTTTTTCCAGCGAATCGATATCCCCGATGTGCAAGATAAAGTAAGCTGAATCGCCTTCGGGTTTGTGAGCGGGGTCTTCCTCCACATAGCTGCCGGCGAAAAGTTTGTGTTCAGCAACCATTTCGTTGATTATGCTGTTCATCGCGGTGATTAGCGTTGCGCGTCCGTGTTCGTCGTTGTTGAGTCTGCCGACCAATTTATCACATGTCGAATTAACGCGCGTC
>CAJORD010000114.1 GCA_905236605.1 uncultured Synergistales bacterium
GCTGTGGCAATGTTCACACTCGGTCGGGTCATTTTCGGCTACTGTTATGTGTCCGCAGTCAGAGCAAATCCACGCCGGAATTCTATGTCCCCACCATAACTGACGCGAGATACACCAGTCGCGGATATTTTCCATCCAATTAAAATAAGTCTTCTCCCACTGCTCCGGCACCCATTTAATGCGGCCGTCCTTGACAGCTTGAACTCCGCGCTCGGCTAACGGTTTTGTCTTAACGAACCACTGTTCAGAGAGATACGGCTCTACGGTCGTCCCGCAGCGTTGGCAATGTCCGACAGAGTGAGTGATTTTTTCGACTTTCAGCAACAGGCCAAGAGCCTCCAAATCTTTCACGGACTCTTCGCGAGCCTGCTCTATGGTCATGCCTTTGTACTTGCCGGCGTTCTCGTTCATGATGCCTTTAGCGTCGATAACTTGAATTTGTTCGAGATTATGATTAAGTCCTACTAAGAAGTCGTTAGGGTCATGAGCCGGAGTGATTTTCACGCAGCCCGTGCCGAACTCGGGATCGACCATATTATCTTCGATTATGGGAATTTCTCTATCAGTCAACGGAACTCGAACATGACGGCCGATCAAATTTTTATATTTCTCGCTTCGTGGGTGAACAGCTATAGCGACATCTCCGATTATCGTTTCCGGGCGCGTCGTTGCGACTAACAAAAATTCTTCGCCCGCGTCTTTCTCGACGATTGGATACTTGACGTAATAAAAATTTCCCTGGCTTTCTTCGTACTCAACCTCTAAATCTGAAATCGCCGTTGCACAGCGCGGGCACCAGTTCACGATATACTTTCCGCGATAGATTAAACCCTTCTTATATAATCTCACAAAGACAGCGCGAACGGCCTTTGAAAGTCCTTCATCAAGCGTGAATCTTTCTCGCCGCCAGTCGCAGGAGTTTCCGAGTCGTTTCATTTGTTCGATAATTCGCGAGCCGTAAATTTTTTTCCATTCCCAGACGCGTTTAACAAATTCTTCGCGGCCTAAGTCGTAACGTGAGATTCCTTTCTTGGCTAAGTCTTTCTCAACGACGTTTTGAGTAGCGATTCCGGCGTGGTCAGTGCCCGGCAGCCACAGGACGCTATAGCCCTCCATTCGTTTGGTGCGACACATGATGTCTTGGAACGTGTGGTCGAAGGCGTGGCCAACGTGAAGAGAGCCTGTAACGTTCGGCGGCGGGATTACGATTGAGAAGGCTTTTGCTTCGGGGTTGATTTCGGCGTTAAAGAGGCCATTCTCTAGCCACTTTGCGTACCATTTTTGTTCGATTGAATCAGGAGAATAATTTTTCTCAAGATTTCTGTTGCGGATTTTCTTAGTCATTGTTTCATCTCTGTTCTATAAATTTTTGATTGCGTTTATCAATTTCTCGACCGCTTCGTCAGTTGTTGTCCAACTCGTTACTAATCTGACGGCAGTTTTATTATCGTCAAGCGGCTCCCATTGTTCATAGTCAAATTCTTTGCTTAATTTTTCATTTTGTTCTTTTGTCAAAATCGGGAATTGTTGATTCGTGAATGACTCAAATAAAAATGGGATTTTTGCTTCTGTGAAAGCGTTTTTAATCTTCATTGCCTGTTTATCGGCGTGGCGAGCGTTCTCAAAATACAAACCGTCTTCAAACAAAACTTCAAATTGAATTCCGAGTAAGCGTCCTTTAGCTAAGAGTCCGCCCTGCTGCTTCACAAGAGTTTTCATTAATCGCAAATTAAATTTTTCTGGATTCGTGAATACAAGAGCTTCGCCGAATAACGCGCCGTTCTTCGTTCCACCGATATAAAAAACGTCGCACAAATTCGCAAGGTCTTTAATATCAACGTCAGCGGCTTCGGACATCAGCCCGGTTCCGAGTCTCGCACCGTCAATAAAAAATTTCAAATTGTATTCTTCGCAGACGGCTTTAATTTTCGCGAGCATGTCTTTAGTGTAAAGCGTTCCATACTCCGACGAATAAGAAACATAAACCATGCCCGGCGGTGTCATATGTTCCCAAGCGAAATCAGCGTAGAAAGCGTCAAGATAATTTTTCAAGTCTTGAGCGTCAAGAAGGCCGTTATGTCCCGGCAACGTTATAATTTTATGTCCAGTGGCTTCGATTGCGCCGGACTCGTGAACGTTAATATGCCCAGTGTTCACACACACGACGCCTTCGCAAGGGTTCAATAAAAATTTTATAGCGATTGTGTTAGTTTGCGTGCCGCCGACAGTGAAGAAAATTTCTGCGTTAGGTTTGTTGATTGTCTTACGAATTAAATCTTTTGCGCGTTCACAATGAGCGTCAACGCCATAGCCCGAAGTTTGTTCAAGATTTGTAGCTGCGAGACGCTCAAGAATTTTTGGGTGAGCGCCCTCTTGATAGTCAGTTTCAAATTTTATTTTGGGCAATTAAAATTTCATCTCCATTCATCTTTTGCCGGTATTATATTACAGTTAAGAATTAGAAGTTAGAAAGTAGGAAGTTAAGAAGAAAAGATGAAATTCAGACGCGGGATTTATATTTTGATATAAAAAAATTAGGAGCAAAGAATAAAAAATAATTCCTCACTCCTAATTGCTCTTATGCTACTGTGATTTCTTTGCAGAGATAGACATCTTGAACAGCGTTAATGATTTCTACGCCTTCGTTCATGGGACGCTGGAAAGCTTTGCGACCAAGGATTAAGCCCATGCCGCCGGCTCTCTTGTTCACGACTGCTGTGCGAACGGCTTCGCTTAAATCGCTAGCACCGCCGGAAGCTCCGCCCGAGTTAATCAAACCCGCTCTGCCCATGTAGCAGTTAGCAACCTGATAGCGCGCTAAGTCGATCGGGTGTTCGGTCGTGAGTTTCTCGTACATTTCTTTTGAAACTTTCCCGTAGCCTTTGCCCATCGCGAGATAGCCGCCGTTATTCGTCGGGAGCTTCTGCTTGATGATGTCGGCTTCGATCGTAACACCAAGATGATTCGCTTGGCCGGTCAAGTCTGCTGAAGCGTGATAATCCGTAACGACGTCGTCCTTCTTGACTTTGAATGCCGAGTTACGAAGATAGCACCATAAAATCGTAGCCATTCCCATCTTATGAGCCTCATGGAAAGCTTTTGAGATTTCTTGAATCTGTCGTGTTGATTCAGGGCTGCCGAAATAAATCGTAGCTCCGACTGCGACGGCGCCAAGTTCATAAGCCTGTTTCACGGACGCAAATAAAACCTGGTCAAACTGATTCGGGTAAGTCAAAAGTTCGTTGTGATTGAGCTTGAGAACGAAAGGAATTTTGTGAGCGTACTTTCTTGCGGTTGCGCCTAAAACTCCAAGCGTAGTAGCTACTGCGTTACAGCCGGCTTCCATCGCTAATTTGATAATGTTCTCGGGGTCAAAGTAAATCGGATTCGGACCGAATGAAGCGCCCGCAGAGTGTTCGATACCTTGGTCAACGGGTAAAATCGAAATATAGCCGGTGCCCGCAAGTCTTCCATGATTGAAAAGAGTTTGCATTGCACGCATAACGGGTACGGGGCGATCGGTCATGCTGACGACGCGGTCAACAAAATCAGGGCCGGGGAGTGAAAGTAAATCTTTTGAAATTGTTTCGCACTTGTGAGTTAAAAGGCTCTCGGCTTCTTTTCCGAGTAGAGCTTCAATTTTTCCAAATTCCATTTTGAAACACATCTCCTTAAAAATTTTTTCATTCGTATTATATAACACTTGCGATAAAGCGCGCTTCAAAGTCTAAAATCAAAAAAAATTTATTAAAGGAGAGATTTTCATGAAAACTTTTTTAATTTCGTTGCTGCTCGTTTCGATTTTTGCGGGCGCGTCGTTCGCTGAAGCTCCGGCGGTGTTCTTCACGAAAGATATTTCACCGGCCGGGCTCATGGCGATTTACAACAAGCTCGGGCGCGAAGCTGATGGCAAAGTCGCGATCAAACTTAGCACAGGCGAGGCAGGCAACACTCATTATCTTTCACCGGATTTAATTAAAGAACTCGTTCAAAAAGTCAACGGGACTATAGTCGAGTGTAACACAGCCTACGGCGGTTCGAGAGCTTCAACGGCTATGCACAAGCAAGTAGCTGAAGACCACGGCTTCACGAAAATTGCAAAAGTTGACATCATGGACGAAGACGGCGACACGCCTTTGACAGTTACGGGCGGAAAACACTTAAAACAAAATTACGTCGGCTCGCACTTGAATAATTATGATTTTGTTTTAGTCCTGTCGCACTTCAAAGGCCACGCTATGGGAGGCTTCGGCGGAGCAATCAAAAATATTTCAATCGGAATTGGCTCCTCGCATGGCAAAGTTGTAATTCACACAGCAGGAACAAAAGACTCCGGCAGTATCTGGTACGATGACCAAGACGCTTTCTTAGAGTCAATGGCTGAAGCCGCAAAATCAGTTTCGGACAAGTTCGGACATGGTGAGAAAATGCTTTATATCAGCGTCATGAATCATCTTAGCGTTGACTGCGACTGCGACGGCAACCCGGCCGCTCCCGACATGCACGACATCGGAATTTTAGGTTCGCTTGACCCTGTAGCACTCGATCAGGCTTGCGTCGATTTAGTTTACAAAGCTCCCGACGGCGAGTCTTTAATTAAGAGAATGGAATCGCGACACGGCATTCACACTCTCGAACACGCCGCCGAAATCGGACTTGGAAGCCGCGAATATAACTTTGTGAACATTGATTAAGATTTTTCAACGAGAATTTATATATCTCTGGTATTATTTTTCCCTTCAGTTTGAGCAGATTTATTTATATTGGCTGATGGGAATGGCGATTGGCTCGTTTGTCTCTGTGTTCGGTAAAAATAAAATTCATTCGCTTTTTGCCGCAATGAATGAGAAACGATTGAGCCTCTTCGGGATTGTTCCGGCGTGCATTTTGGGAATAGCTTCGCCCTTGTGTATGTACGGGACGATCCCTATAGCTGCCTCGTTCAATGAAAAGGGAATGCGCGAGGATTGGCTAGCGTCGTTCATGATGGCTTCGATTTTATTGAATCCGCAATTAATAATTTACAGCACCGCTCTTGGCCGAACTGCTTTAATAATCAGAATCGCTTCGTGCTTCGCGTGCGGAATTTTCGCAGGCTTAGCGGTTAATCTTTATAACAAACTCACAAAGAAAAAATTTTTTTCGTTCTCAAGTTTTTACGAAATCTCTAATCACGACACCGACCCTAATATTTTTTTACGCTACATCAAAAATTTCGGCCGCAATCTTAAAGCGACGGGATTTTATTTTTTACTTGGAATTTTTTTAACGGCTCTGTTTCAGCGTTATGTCCCGGCGGAATCATTTGCGCGTTTGTTCGGTCGCAAGAACGGCTTTGGGGTCTTAATGGCTGCTACAATCGGAGTGCCGTTATACGCTTGCGGAGGCGGAACGATTCCATTATTAATACAATGGCTTGCCGACGGAATGAGCCTCGCGAGTGCAAGCGCGTTCATGATAACAGGCCCGGCCACAAAAATTACAAATTTAGGCGCTTTGAAAATCGTTTTAGGCGCGGGAAAATTTTTTGCTTATCTTGCGTTCGTGATTTTATATTCTCTTATAAACGGACTCGTTGTTGATTTTCTATTTTAAAATTGTCTGCCTGCTTTTTTTTATTTTTGCAGGAGGCTAAACAACAGCTGACAAAAACTTATAAAATGCTGTAAAATCTCCACAAATTATAATATTAAAAAGGAGAATGATAAATATCTGAAACGAAAATCCTGAAAGGTCAAACCTTAAAGGCGGCGCTTCAAATAGCAGTCCATAAGATGTCGCACTGTCTGCCTGAGGGCAGCTTGAACGGGGACTGCCGTCGTAATAACGCAAAGCGAGAACCAAGCACAAAAAAGAAAATTGGCAAATTCAGTAAGAAAGGAAAGGAAAAGTTACTGGCACGATATTCAGCCATATTGCAAGGATTTTATCGTGTGTACCCGTTCGTTAGCGGGGAATTTACGCCCTTGGAGTGTCATGCCAGCATGAGTAGCCAGTTTCATCAGCGAAAGTGGACACGTTGAACAGGGAATGAAACATAAGGGTTGATTTTCAACTTTTTATAAGTTTTCAGTAACGGTACTTAATGCACGGAACATACACGGCAGTTATTCATAAAGAAGGCGATTTATATGTAGCAGATTGTCCTGAAGTCGGCTCTGTAAGTCAAGGCTCTACTATTGAGCTTGCGTTAAAAAATCTTCAGGAAGCAACTGCGTTATATCTTGAAGAAACAGAGTATACGCCTTACGGAAACGCTTTTATAAAAACCTTCAATGTGTATTAAGACAAGCCGGAGTATCTCCTGAAGAATTTTTAAGCGTAAAATGAAAATAACAGGAGGGATTTTTATGAAAAGAAAACTTTTAGCCTTATCTTTAATTCTCATTGTGATTTTCTCAATGGGTGCGGCGAAAAAATCCGACGAGAAAAAACGCATGGGGATCTTCATCAGCAACTTCACAGAATTAAATATGTATGAGTTCGATTTAGAAGAAGACGGCCCGGACGAAATTTTACATTTGGGCGACCCGTATAACATGAGCGAGTTAATTCGTTTCGGAGTCGGACACAACATAATCAACAACAAAAAATTAATTCAGAAATGCACACGAAAAAATTGCGAGTTCGGAGCCTCAACAATCGCTAAAGAATCCGTGGCCGCGTCCGTGCGAAAATATTTTGACTTACCCGTTAAACATCAAAAAGTCATGGGCGACGCTCCTGAAATTGATTTCGACGACAAACTTTATCACTTCGATAAACGCAACTGGAATAGCGACGTGATTTATTATGCTGACGTTCAAGAAGTTGAAAAAGACGAAGACGTTATCACAATGTCGGGCGAGCTTTACGAGCTAGACAATCCTAAACACCGTCCGGCGACTTTCGTTGCGAAGGCTAAGCCTTATAGATGGAACAATAAGGACACGTGGGCGATTTTGTCGCTTAGCGTTGAATGGACAGAATAATTTTGTTAAAATGCAACGAATTTTTTGAATTTTTAAGGAGATGTTTTATAACTTGAATATAACAGAAGTAAGCGTCTTTATAATTTATCTGCTTTTTATGTTGGGAATTGGAGTGTGGTTCTTCCTTCGAGAAAAGAATCAGACTGAACGTGGCTACTTCCTCGGTGATAGAAAGATGGGGCCTTGGGTAGCTGCTCTCTCTGCGGGGGCTTCGGACATGAGCGCGTGGGTCTTAATGGGCTTGCCCACGTCGATTTATGCGCTTGGCCTTGGACAAATCTGGATCGCTGTCGGACTTGCGCTCGGCTATTCGTTAAGCTGGATCTATGAAGCTCCTCGCCTTCGCACGTTCTCGATCGCGGCTGACGATTCAATTACGATCCCGCAGTATCTGACAAACAGATTTTTATCTAAGTCAAAGACTTTGCAATTAATTTCAGCGGCTGTGTTTCTTGTTGCTTATACAATTTACGCAGCGTCGAGTATAAAGGCGTGCGGAACTCTCTTTAACACAGTAACAGGACTTGACACAACCGTAGCAATGTATTTGGCGGCGGTCATAGTCATCGGCTACACATTCTTAGGCGGCTTCTCTGCTGTTTCATGGAC
>CAJORD010000115.1 GCA_905236605.1 uncultured Synergistales bacterium
AACAACGCGAAGAAATATTTTAATTTCGCACAAAAAAATTAGGAGCCGGGAAATTTTCCTGACTCCTAAATCCTAACTCCTGATTTTAATTACTTCTCATTCTTTTTGAATTTCGCAAGCAAGCCGCAAATTAACAACAAGCCCGCAAAACTCATGCCCGTATCACAGCCGCCGCCTGACGATGAGCCGCCAGAGCCGAACTCGGACACGAACGCTAAACCGAATAATGACTCGTAATAATTGCCCTCGCTGTCAAGATAAGCGTAGCCGTTGCCGTTTGCCTCTTTTAGGTTATCCGGCAAATATTGGTTCTTGTCATAACCCGGAACATCGTTTGGCGAAACGCAGTTTGCGTCTTGGTCAACGGATATAACAGCGTCATTTCTCGGCAAAGTAAGCGGCAAAACGCCCGTCGGATTATATTCGCCCGTCATAACATCAAGAGTAGCGTCCGTGAAAGTATCGAAACCGACTGTTAAAGCATCAACATAAGGCTCTACGTTGCCCATCAGCCATGCTAACGTGATATTGACATTCGCAATGACTTTTCCGCCGTTAGCGTGTACTGCTTCAGCAATCGTTGCGACTTTATCTGCGCTTGTCAACGTCGTTTCTTTGTGCATGGTAGTTAAAGGCACTCCGGTTGTAGCGTCAACATCAACGACATCTTTACTATCGCAAATGTCGATCTCCAAGTATCCGGCTGTAGCCGAGAAATATTGTCCTGACGCAGGATTAAGGAAGAGAATTGCATAATCGGCTGCCGTGTAGTCGTCAGTAACTGTCATTCCGCGTTCTGTCAAACTTGTCTTAAGTGCTGACGTAATGTCAGAAGTTTCGCCCGTTTGATTGAAGAACTCAACGTAAACTGATTTATCGCTTAATTTGTCTGCACTAAGCGGAAGGGTTTTATCTTTGTTTTTCAGCAAGACGACAGATTTTTGATGAGCAAGATAAACGCGTTCGTCAGCTCTTGCTTTTTCGACTGCTGCATCTGCGCTGGCTGGGTTACGATAAGGATTTTCAAAGAGTCCGAGTTCAAATTCTTCTTTGAGCAAACGTCCGGCAGCTTCGTTTAAGCGGTCTTCGCTCAAAACGTGGCGTGCGTCGCTGTCGCTGACTAAGAAATCGGCCGAGGAAGCTCTTTCGTAAGCTGTTTTCAATGCGTCAATATTTGTAAGTCCGGAGATAACGTCCGTTCCTGCGTTGATGGCATAAGCGGCCTGAAGTCCCGGATTATCGCTATATTGTGTCATTCCCCAAGCCATGTTGCCTAAAATGCCGGTGTCGGAATTGATATAGCCTTTGAAGCCCATTCTATCGCGAAGCAAAGTTGTAATTATAGCTTTGTTGTATGCAAATCCGACTTCTTCGCTAAGGTCGATTGCCTGATTTTCATAGCTTTGCGGCTCGATTTTTGAAGGTTTTGGGCGTGCATAGTAAGGCATGATTGACGATGTATTATTCTCGATTGCGGCCTTGAATGAAGGAAGATGATATTTTTCAAGCGAGTTTTCAGTCGCGTAAACATTATATTGACCTAAAGAATAATGCGGGTCGAATCCATTTTCACGCGCTCCGCCGCCCGGGAAGTGTTTTGTTGTGAGAGCTACGCCGTTTGTTTGTACGCCGTCTTTGCTACCCTGAAATCCTCGAATTAAGCGTCCGATAGCGTCTGCAACAAAGTCAGGACGTTCGCCTAAAGTGCCGTAAGTGCGCTGCCAGCGTGGGTCTGTTACGACGTCAGCCATATACATGTAACCTTTTTTAATGCCTGACGCGTCCCATTCAGCGCGGGAAATTTCTGCAAAGTCCGTGATTAATTGAGCGTCGCCGCCAGCTTTAATATCACCGAGTGCCGCCGCAGCAAGTCCTAATGTCCCCGGCCATGTTGAAAAGATTCCGGAAGCGTCATTCATTCCGAAGGCTTCTTGACCGTTCTCGTTACGGCTGTTTGAAGCTATGACAACTGGAATAGAAAGACTTGTGCTTTCTGCGACTTGCTGAAGAGCGTTGTTCCATGTTGCAATTTGAGAAGGCGTTATGTTTTCTCTGAAGATGAAACGGCGCATACCAAAATCCTTGATTACTGTTGTAGTTGCGTAAACGGTGGTAGAGCCGCCAAATCTTGAAACTTCTGTGCCGGAGTAGTCGTTTAGAATGCCGTCAATAGCTCCGTACTGGTCTCTCGACGCGTCGGACATTGTATAGCCGGAGCCTCTGTCGCCGATTGTCAATAATCCGAGCTTGTCAGTGCTTGTCATTCTTGAAACTAAGTCGTTGACACGAACATCTACGTCAAGTTCCCAGTTTTCAAAAGGCTCTACAGTACCGTTGCCGTTTGAATCGCGGTAATACTTGTCGCCGCTTTTGATGGCAGTTTTAACTGTCGTACCAATCGTCGGGCCGTTGGTGTTTTCAGTGAATGTCGGCTCTATGTATTCGGCGGCCGAGCTAGTGCCCGCAAGGAGAGCCAATAACATCGCGCTTGTTAAAAACTTACTACTATGTTTCATACAAAACAACTCCTTTATAAAAATTAGACATTGTAACCGAACAATGCCGGTAACCACAAACTAATCTGCGGGACAAACGTGATTAACAACAACGTGATTAACATGCAAAGATAGAACGGCAACGTGGCCTTAACGACCTTCTCCATCGGGAGCTTTGCAACTGCTGAACCTATGAACAACACTGCGCCGACCGGAGGCGTTAATAATCCAATTCCGCAATTTAAGATTACCATGATTCCAAATTGTACCGTGCTGATTCCGATTGACTGCGCTACGGGCAATAAAATCGGCGTGGCTATTAAGATTATCGGTGCCATGTCCATGATACAGCCGAGTACGAGCAAAATTGCATTAAGCATTAAAGCTATTGCTATCGGATTGCTTGAAATGCTTGTGATTAAGTTCGCCGCCTTCGCTGGAACATGCAACACTGTTAAACAATATCCAAAAGCCGCTGACGTTGCAATTAGTATCAAAACGATTGCAAGTGTCTCTACGCATGTATCAAGTGATTTCCAAACGCCTTTCCATGTTAAGCCTTTGTAAATAAACACTGATACAAACAGCGAATATACAACCGCGATAGCCGCTGACTCTGTTGCTGTGAACACACCGCCAACAACTCCGACAACAACTATTAAAATCGCCGCTAATGCCCAGAATGATGTAGCAAGCTGTTTAATGAAAACTGAGAGTTTGAAAGGCTCGCCCTTCGGATATTGTCTCTTAACTGAAATAATGTACGAACCAATCATTAACGAAATTGCTAAAATCGCTCCGGGAATATATCCGGCCATAAACAAAGCTCCGACCGAAACTCCGCCCGCTGTTGTCGCGTAAATTACCATATTATGGCTAGGCGGTACTAATAAGCCTTCGCATGATGACGTTATCGTTACTGCGGTTGAGAAATCAGCGTCGTAGCCTTGATCTACCATCATAGGAATTAAAATTGAACCAAGTGAAGCTGTATCAGCCGAAGCAGAGCCGGAAATTCCTCCGAAGAAGTATGAAGCGACTATGTTGACCATTGATAGACCGCCGCGCATCCAACCAACTAACGAATTTGCAAGAGCAATTAGTTTATCTGAAATTCCTCCCGAACCCATTAACACGCCCATAGTAATGAAAAACGGCACCGCCATTAAACTAAATGACCAAATCCCTTTAATCATTTGCTGCGGGAGTGTTACGAGTGCTTGTCCTTGTGAGAGCAAGCAGAACACCGTAGAAAGTCCGACAGCGTAAGCAATCGGGAAACGAAGCAAAATCATCGCAAGAAAACTACCAAGTAAAATTAATGTTGAAATATCCTCTGCGCTCAAATTGTACATTACGCGGCCGCCTCCTCTACTTTAATTCCGAATAAGTCTTCAAGACGCAAAATAATTTGCTCAAGCTCAAAAATCACCATGCCCGCGCCTGCAACAGGGATTGGAAGATACATCCATACGCGGCTAAGCTGTGGAAGTGATTCATATTTGCCAAAACGCGCAAGGGGCGACTGACAGACTTTAATTCCGTAGTACAGCATTACGCCGCCAAGAGCGAATACTGCAATGTCCGCGAGTAAATCCAAAAATTTTACAAGTCCGTCAGGAAGATAAGCATCAAACGAAGTCATTCGGATATGAGCGCGCTTTCTGATTGCAAGTGTCGCTGACAACATCGCCATGTAGCACATGAACGTTAATACCATTTGCTCACTCCACGCGGGGTCGGGTATCCATTCGACATAACGCCCGGCGACAGACATTGACGTTATAACAACGTCGGCAACTAAAAGCAGCTTACAAATAAACATTATGAATTTGTCCGTGAAATTGTAAAGCGGACGAAGACCATGAAGCAGCTTAAACAAAATTTAACACTTTCCTTTCTGAATAAAAATTAAAAAATTAAAAATAAAACTTAAAAATTTGAATCTCGAATTAAAAAAAGCATGAAAAAAATCAGGAGCAAGAAGTTTTAATTTCATGAACCTCTTACCCCTGATTCAAAATAAATTTTACTGAAGGTCTACGATCTGCTGATAGAGAGTTGCTTGGCTCGATGTGTTAGCTTTGATTGTCTCCTGGCAAGCGGCGACCCATTCGGCTTTGTTCTCGACTTCGATTACGTGAGTTCCACCG
>CAJORD010000116.1 GCA_905236605.1 uncultured Synergistales bacterium
GGCGTTTCGTCCGCAACAAGTTTCCCATCACGAAATCTCAAAACTCGTTCGCTCCATGTCGCTATATCAGGCTCGTGAGTTACTAATATAATCGTAGTGCCCTCTTTGTGAAGCTCCGTGAAGATTTGCATAATCTCAACGGAAGTCTTCGTGTCTAATGCTCCGGTCGGTTCATCGGCCATTAAAATTGGAGCTTTGCCGACAATCGCGCGGGCTATTGCGACTCTCTGTTGTTGTCCTCCGCTCATCTGGACAGGCCGCTTGTGAATTTGTGTTTCAAGTCCGACACTTTCAAGAGCTTCTTTAGCGAGCTTTCGACGTTTCGACGACGGTACACCGCGATACATCAAAGGCATTTCGACATTCTCCAGCGCGTCAGCTTTCTGTAACAAGTTATAACCTTGAAACACGAAACCGATTTTGTGATTCCTAATGTCAGCGAGGGCGGCACGATTTTGATTTTTAACGCTCAAACCGTCAAGAATATATTCGCCGGAAGTCAGAACATCGAGGCAGCCGAGAATATTCATCATCGTGGACTTGCCGGAACCTGACGGCCCCATAATGCAAACAAATTCGCCGTGTTCGATTGAACAAGTTATGCCGTCAAGCGCACGCAATTCTATATCGCCGGTCTTGTAAATTTTCACGAGGTCTTTTACTTCGATTATAGGCATTCTAAATTCTCCCTTCGAGTTCATAGGGCAAATGTCCCATCGCTGAATCCAAATCCGCGCGGGCTGTTTGTGCGTCATAAAGCGCTTGATACAAAGTGTAGCGTGAAGTCGCAAGAGTTGACACGGCATCACTGACTTCGAGAGCGTCCCCGACTCCGACTTCATAACGGCCTTGCGCTAATTCTAAATTTTCTTCAGCATATTGAACGCTTTTTTCTGAAGATTTCGCGCGCTCGATAGCGTTTGAAAGTGAGAACGACGCGCTTCGTAAATCGTGAGTTATATTTTGTCGCAGGCTTTCTTCTTCGGCTTTGTCCTGTTCAAGCTGGGCACGAGCCGATTCGATTTTTGCTGCCGTCAATCCGCCGTCTTCAACTGGAATATTCACACTTACGGCCGCGTTGTAATCTCGCGTCGCTGAAGAGCCTTCGCGCTTCGATAAATCGCTACCGACCGAGCCTGTTATAGTTGGAGAATTTCCGCGCGCTGCTACTTTAATTTCAAGTTCACGCTGCCTCAAAGTGCTTTGAATTTTGCGATAATCGGCGCGGTCTTCCATTGCGATTTTCAAAATGTCGTTGAGATTTCCGGCCGGTTGTGGCAAAAATAAATTTGTTGACAGAACTAAATTAAAAATTTCTAAGTCGCTCATTCCCATTGCAATTTTCAAAGCCTCTTGTGAAAGTAAAATATCGTTCTCGGCCTTCAAAATCGAAACTTGCGCGCTTGCTACGTCGGCTTCGGCTTTCGTAACGTCAATGTAAGAACTGTTTCCGACTTCGTAAATCGCGCGTGCTGTGATTAAATGGCTTTCAAGATTTTTTAATTTTTCGCGTTCGACATCGCGATTAAGAATTTTTAAAACTAAATCATAATATGCTTTCTTTGCATTTGCGGCGACGTCTATTTGAGTTTGTCTTTCACTTTCGAGAACGCTTTTCAAATTTTCTTTTTGAATTTCGATATTTAATTTATTTACGTTCGTGTCGTAAAGAGTTTTTGTGGCTGTCAAGCTCAAAGTGCCGGAATGATAACGATCGTCCCAGTATTGATAATCGCCATTTAATCCCGTTCTCGCAGTCATGTTGACTTTTACTCGGTTCGTGGATTTCGTTTGCTCAATCATTGCTTCAGCGGCACGAGTCGCGCCCTTAGATTTTTTTAATGACGGGTGATTAGTCAAAGCGATATTCAAGCAGTCTGTAATAGAGAGGCCAAGAGCGTCATCGCTCGCGACATTATTATTAGCGGCAAACGACGGCGACACACAAAATATTATTAACAACAACGAAATTATTTTTTTCATTTTTTACTCCTTAATTATTCAGAACGAAGCGCGACTATAGGGTCAAGATTCGAGGCTTTCCACGCGGGCCAAAATCCAAAAAACACTCCGACGGCCGCCGAAA
>CAJORD010000117.1 GCA_905236605.1 uncultured Synergistales bacterium
AGTTTGACTTCAGGATATTCCTTAGCGACTTCTTCGACGACGTCGCGCCATAATCTTGACACTGTCAAGATATTTGCTTTGTCGATCGACGTTACGATTTTTCGGCGTCCCATTGCCATTTTGAAAGCTACGTGAGCAATTCTTCTAATTTCGTGCTCGCTGTACTCCATGACATCACGCGCGGCGCGTTCACCGTCGGGGGTCTTGAAGGCTTCATGCTTGCCAAAATAAATTCCGCCGGTTAATTCACGGACGATAATAAAATCAATTCCCTTCTCGGCAATGTCCTTACGCAACGGACAAGCAGAAGCCAAAGGCGCAAAAATTTTCGCAGGCCTGATATTCGCAAAGACTTCAAGACCGGCACGAACTCCAAGCAAACCACGTTCGGGGCGATTATCTGGCGGCTGATTGTCCCACTTTGGGCCACCGACTGCACCTAATAAAGTTGCGTCAGCGTTCTGGCAAGTCTTCAAACTGAAATCGGGCAAAGGTTCGCCGTACTTGTCGATAGCGTTTCCGCCCATTGCTACTTCAGTAAAATTAAATTGACCTGGCGCGACTTTTTCTAATACGTCGAGAGTCGCTTTGATGACTTCCGGGCCGATACCGTCGCCGGGAATGACTGCTACATTTTTCTTTGACATTAATTAATTTTCTCCTTTTGCGTTATTAACAAGACGCTTGCCGAGTTCGTAAGCGTTCTGCAAATCTTGCTCAAAATGTTCATCGCGATACTTTGCTTTCATCGGCTCTATAAATTCTCCGACATCGTAGCGTGAATAGTCGCTAAATTGATAAGTGTTCTTTGCGTAGAGAGTTTCTGTTGCGCCAAAAAGAAATTTCAAAAAGCGTTCGTTCTCGCCAAAAATTTTTTCATAATTACTTTCAGGGAACATATCTTCAGGCAAGCCCATTGTATAAATCATTGCCGTTTGAATCGTTTTGTCCAAAATTTTTCCGCCTTCGTTTGAAGTGTCTTTAACGTTGTAGCTCAAAACCGGGAACATTAAACGCTCCATAAACGAACGCAGCACGCCTGTAGGATAGCTGAAATAAATCGGGCTCCCCATTACAAGAACATCGGAGTTCAAAGCTTTCTCAAGCACCGGTCTTAAATCATCACGAACAGCGCATAGGCCATTAGTTTTTGAATTTTTTAGTTTGCATGCGAAGCACGACACACAACCTTTAAAATTAAAATCATAAAGATTAATTAATTCCGTCTCTGCGCCAGCGTCGGAAGCTCCCTTCATGGCACTGTCAAGCATTTTGAAAGTGTTGAAATTTTTTCGCGGACTTCCATTTATAAATAATGCCTTCATGATTTCTTCCTCAATGAGGCCATTAATCCGCCGTCGTTAATCATGTTCTTGATAAATTCCGGGAACGGTTCAGCCTTGTAAGTTTTATTTTTCGTTTCGTTGGTGATTACTCCGGTGTCGAAATTAATTTTTACTTCGTCGCCGTCGGCAATATCTTCAGCGGCTTCCGGACATTCGAGAATTGCTAGGCCGATGTTAATTGCGTTGCGATAAAAAATTCTCGCAAAACTCTTCGCAATGACACACGAAATTCCAGACGCTTTAATCGCGACGGGAGCATGTTCGCGCGACGAACCGCAGCCGAAATTTAATCCTGCTACGATAATGTCGCCGTCTTTAACTTTTGCGTGAAAATTTTTGTCGATGTCTTCCATGCAGTGCGAAGCCAATTCTTTCGCGTCCTGACTCGCAAGATAGCGCGCCGGGATTATTACGTCAGTGTCAACGTGATCGCCATATTTGTGAGCTTTCATTTATAAAACCTCCTTCGGGTGTGCAATATGTCCTGCAATTCCTGAAGCAGCAGCGACTGCCGGGGACGCTAAATAAACTTCGCTTTCTGTGTGTCCCATTCGTCCCACAAAATTTCTGTTTGTCGTTGAAACGCAGCGTTCGCCTTTCGCCAAGACTCCCATATGACCGCCAAGGCACGGCCCGCAAGTCGGAGTTGAAACTATGCAGCCAGCGTCAAGGAATATTTCAACGTAGCCGAGCTTGATAGCTTCGCGATATACGCTCTGTGTAGCCGGGATAATAATTCCTCGAACACCTTCGGCCAAGTGCTTGCCTTTAAGAATCTCTGCGGCAGCCTTCAAGTCTTCGATTCGTCCGTTTGTGCATGAGCCGATTACAATTTGGTCAATTTTTATATCTTTGCCTTCGGTTGCCGGCTTTGCGTTTTCAGGAAGATGCGGCCAAGATACTGTGCAGTCGATTTCATCAAGATTTAATTCAACGACGCTTTCATATTCGGCGTCTTCGTCAGGGTCGTAGGCTGTCCATGGACGATTAACGCGGCCTTTAAGATATTCGCGCGTGATGTCGTCAACCGGGAAAATTCCATTTTTGCCGCCTGCTTCGATAGCCATGTTAGCAATGGACAAGCGATCAGCCATTGAAAGTTCTTTTAAGCCGGGGCCAACAAACTCAAGAGATTTATATAACGCGCCGTCAACTCCGATTTTGCCAATTAAATATAAAATTACGTCTTTGCCGCTGACAAAATCTTTTTTCTTGCCGGTTACGTTGACTTTGATTGCCGCAGGAACTTTGAACCACGTATAGCCGACAGCCATAGCCGCGCCGAGGTCAGTTGAGCCTACGCCGGTAGAGAAAGCGTTGACAGCTCCGTAAGTGCAAGTGTGAGAGTCTGCTCCGATAATCGCTTCGCCGGGCGCTACAAGTCCCTGCTCCGGTAATAGAGCATGTTCGATTCCCATTGCGCCGACGTCAAAGAAATTTGTTAAATTGAATCTCTTTGCGAAAGTTCGGCATTGCTTGCATTGTGTCGCGGATTTAATATCTTTGTTGGGAGTAAAGTGATCCATAACTAAGACCACTTTGTCTTTGTCGAAAATTTTATCGAAGCCCGCTGCCTCAAATTCGTTAATCGCTACGGGCGAGGTTATGTCATTGCCGAGAGTCAAATCTAATTTTGCTTGAATTAATTGCCCGGCGTGAACTTCATCAAGTCCTGCATGAGCCGCAAGAATTTTTTGAGTCATTGTCATTGACATTTTGAAAAATATTCCCCCTCGTAAAAAATTTTTAGAGTATTTTATCAAAGTACGAAATATAATTATTTTTGTGATAATTTCAAATGAAGGAGATGTTTTTAGATTGTCAATTCCAATTTTAGATTTACGACGCACTTTTGAAGAGATTAAGCCGGAAGTTTTCGAGAGACTGGAAAGTATTTTCGACGCGCAAAATTTTATTCTCGGCTCTGAAGTCAAAACTTTTGAAAGACATTGCGAGAGATATTTAGAACTTCCCGAAGGCGCGGCCGTCGGTTGTGCTTCGGGCACGGACGCTTTGCTGCTTGCGTTAATGGCGGCGGACGTTCACGAGGGCGACGAAGTCATCACTACGCCGTTCACGTTTTTCGCAACGTCAGGAGCGATTGCGCGACTTGGAGCTAAACCCGTCTTTGTTGACGTTGAGCCCGACACTTACAATATAAATCTTGAACAAGCTGTGAGCAAAATTAATTCACGAACGAAAATTTTTTTGCCGGTGCATTTATTCGGGCAAATGTGCGCGCTTGAGAAAGTCAAAGGCGAATTTGAAAACAAAAATATAAAAATTGTCGAAGACGCTGCGCAGGCGTTCGGCTCTTCTCGAATCGTTGACGGAAAAATCGAACGCGCAGGAACAGTCGGCGACATTGGCTGCTATTCTTTCTTCCCCACAAAGAATCTTGGCGGCTGCGGTGATGGCGGAATGGTTGTAGCGCGTGATTTACAAACCGCGGAACGATTAGCGCGGCTTCGTGTTCATGGATCGGGAACGACTTATTATCACGACGAGATCGGAATTAATAGCCGCCTTGACGCGATTCAAGCCGCTGTTCTCGACATAAAATTAAAATATCTCGAAGCATGGAACGAACAACGAACTCAAATAGCCGACTACTATAAACTCTTATTCAAAGCTAGCGGCCTTCATGAGTTTGTAACGCCGCCAACAGTCCTTGAAGGCAATCGACATATCTATCATCAATATGTCATTAGAGTTCATTCGCGCCGTGACGAACTTATGAATTTCATGAATGAAAATGGCTTCGGCGTTCGAGTTTATTATCCATTGTCTCTGCATCTTCAGCCGTGCTTCAAATATCTTGGCTACAAAGATGGCGACTTCCCTGTTAGTGAAAAATTGACGCGCGAAGTTTTAGCTTTGCCAGTGTTCCCGGGATTAAAACAGGACGAGCAAGAACAAATTATTGACTGCATGAAAAAATTTTTTCGCGCGTGATTGAAGGAGAAAATTTTTTATGTGGCACGGAAGATTCAAAAAAGAAATGGCCGAAGAAGTTTTAGACTTCACGCAATCGCTTGACATAGATTGGCGAATGGCTGAATGCGACATTAAAGGTAGTCTTGCTCACGTTCAAATGCTCGGCGCCGTGGGATTGTTGAAAGAAGACGAGGCGAAAAAAATTGCTCTTGGCCTCGAAAAAGTTCTTGAAGAAGTCAAAGCCGGGAAATTTGTTCCGTCAAAAAATCTCGAAGACGTTCACATGAACATCGAAGCGCGATTGACAGAGATTGAACCGTTAGGCGCAAAGCTTCACACTGCACGCAGTCGAAACGATCAAGTCGCAACGACCACACGATTATATTTGCGTGAGAGATTAAAAATTCTTCGCGAAGAATTAAAAATTTTTTTGCGCGTCCTAGTGTCGAATGCCGAACGACATCTTAATATAATCATTCCCGGCTATACTCATATGCAACAGGCTCAGCCTATCTCAATGGGACATTATTGGCTAGCGTGGTTTGAAGCCTTCAATCGTGATTTAGAAAGATTAGATTTCGCTTTGAAGTCCTTGAACGAATCGCCGCTTGGTGCGGGAGCTTTAGCGGGTTCGACGTTGCCTATAAATCGCGAGATGACCGCAAAAATTTTAGATTTCGATTGCCCGACTCGAAACAGTCTCGACACCGTAGCAAATCGCGATTACATGACGGACTATCATTATTTCGCAAGCGTGCTGATGGTTCACGTGTCGCGACTTTGCAACGATTTAATCACGTGGAACACTCAAGAATTTGCTTTTATAATTTTGCCCGATGAGTTTTGCACCGGCTCCAGTATGATGCCGCAGAAAAAAAATCCCGACGTTCTCGAATTAGCGCGCGGAAAAACAGGCCAAGTGCTAGGGAACTTGATAGACTTGCTCGTAACACTAAAGGGCTTGCCGATGACTTATAATCGCGACTTGCAAGAAGACAAACGCGGCTTGTGGGCGTCGCTTGACACAGTGGAAAGCGTCGTTAGGATTTTGTCGGCGCTGCTTGAAAAAGTTGAAGTTGATGAAAAAATCGCGCTTGCAGGTCTTGAAAAAGGCTACTCACTCGCTACTGACGTTGCAGAATATTTAGTTATGAAGGGAGTACCGTTCCGCGAAGCTCATTTGAAGGTCGGAAAATTAACAGGTTGGTGCATTGAAAATAAAATTTCGTTCGGCGAATTAACTTTTGAACAGTGGCGCGAACATATTCCCGAAGTTGACGAAGACATTTTGAAAATTTTATCGCCGCGTGAGAGCGTCAGCAGGCGAAACACTTACGGCGGCACAGGATTTTCACAAGTCGCTAAACAAATAGAGGCCGCGAAAGAAATTTGTTGATATAATTCAAAATAACAAATTCCACGATAAAAATTTAATTAATTAATGAAGGGAGAAAATTTTTGATGGCACTTTTAAATTATAAAGTTCTCGAAGCGTCAGGCTACAAAGGCTACGTTCTTAAAGACGCGCCAGAAAAAATTATGCAGTTCGGCGAAGGAAATTTTTTGCGAGCATTCGTTGATTATTTCTTTGACGTCTCGAACGAAAAAGCAGGCTTCAATGGCAAAGTTGTTTTAGTGCAGCCGATCGCCTCCGGCCTCACGAAGATGATTAACGAGCAAGAAGGACTTTACACGCTCTACTTACGAGGCAGCGAGAAGGGCGAGAAAGTTGATCTCAAGCGCGTAATCTCGTCATGCAGCCGCGCAATAAATCCTTATGACGAAGGCGGCTGGGAAAAAGTTTTAGAGCTTGCACGAAGCAAAGACCTTGAAATCGTCGTGAGCAACACCACCGAGGCCGGAATTGTTTATGACGAGGCGAGCAAATTTGATCAGGTCCCGCCGAACAGTTTTCCCGCGAAATTAACGCGAGTTCTTTACGAAAGATTCAAAGCCGGACTTGACGGACTTGTAATTTTAAGCTGCGAGTTAATCGACAACAACGGCAAAGAATTATTAGCCTGTGTCAATAAACACATAGACGCTTGGAAACTCGAAGACGCTTTCAAAGATTGGGTGAACAGCAAAAATATTTTCTGCTCGACACTCGTTGACAGAATCGTCCCCGGCCGAATCAGAGACGCGAAAGAACTTGAAGCTCTCAACAAGGCCAACGGTTATGAAGATAATTTGCTTGACGTCGGCGAGGTCTTTGGCGTGTGGGTTATCGAAGGCCCGGCGGAACTTGAAAACAAACTTCCATTTAAGAAAGCAGGCTTGCCTGTTCATGTCGTGCCGGACGTAACGCCTTACAAGAAACGCAAAGTAAGAATCTTAAACGGCGCTCATACGGGCTTCGTGCCAGGAGCGTATCTCGCAGGCTTTGACATCGTTCGCGATTGTATGCACGACGACGTTATTAAAAATTTCATGAATAAAATGCTTTACGATGAAATTATTCCGACGTTGCCGCTTGATAAAAAAGATTTGAACGACTTCGCCGCGGCTGTTCAGGATAGATTCAATAATCCGTTTGTAAATCACGAACTCATGAGCATCTCTCTTAATTCGACGTCAAAGTGGCGCGCTCGTAATATGCCGAGTTTGCTTGAGTATGTCGAAGAGAAAAAATCTTTGCCGCCGTGCTTAACGATGAGCCTTGCTGCTTACATTGCTTTCTATACGAGCAACGTAAAAGAATTGAACGACAAAGGCCTCGTCTGCGCACGCGAGAAGAACGAATACACAGTGAGCGACGATCGTTGGGCGCTTGAATTTTATTACGAACATCGCAACGACGCGCCGGAGAAACTTGTTCACGCGGTCTTGACAAATTTGGAAATGTGGGGACAGGATTTAACGAAAATCTCTGGACTTGAAGCAAAAGTTGTTGAGGATTTGAAGAAAATTCGCAGCGAAGGAGCTAAGGCGGCTTTCAAGAGCGTAATTTAGAAACACCCCCTAAAATTCTCCACATAAACACGCGATAATAAATACGGTTCTGCTAATCAACAAAGCGGGGCCGTAAAATTTTTTTTCAGGAGGAGATTTTTAATGAGAGCATTGAGAATAATTTTAACTTGGTTCTTTATAATAATGTTTTTGATGTCTTGTATGACAGTAGCAAAGGAGGCACAAGCAATGACCGCTAACGAGAGCATCAACAATTTTGCATTCAACGCCTCGAAAGTCATTCGCGAGGATTCGGGAGAATATTTTTTTTCGCCGTATAGCATTCTCTCGGCGTTCGGAATGGCATACGCAGGAGCCGAAGGCAACACCGCGCGCGAAATCGAAGAAGTCTTTGGCTTCAATTCCGACACTCACGCAGAACTCGGGAATTTTGTAAAGGACCTTAGCGTCGAACAGGCTCTGTCGTCAGCTAATCGCGTGTGGCTTCGTAATGGCCTGACGCTCAAAGACACTTACAAAGAAATTTTGCTTCTTAATTACAACAGCACAGCAAAAGAACTCGACTTCAAAGGCGACACGGAAAATTCTCGCAAGACTATTAATAATTGGGTCAGCGATAACACGAAAGGGAAAATCCCGGAGCTTCTCACGGAATTGAATCCGTACACGCAAATGATTTTGACGAACGCGATATATTTTAATTCGCAGTGGGAGAACAAATTTAATAAGAAGAAAACCGCGAAAGAAAAATTTTTCCCGGGCGGCTGCGAATACGTCACGGTCGACATGATGAAGAAGAATGACGATTTTCTTTACGCTGAACGCGACGGAAATAAAATTATCCGCATTCCATATAGCGACGGAAGATTTTCGATGATCGTCTTTTTGCCGCCAAAGATTGCCGGTTACACGGGGACGTTAGCGAACGACGCAAAGCCTTTAACACTCGACGCAGAATTGTTTAACGAGCTGCTTAGCTCAATGCGAGAATACGAAGTCGATTTGTGGCTGCCAAAATTCAAAATTGAAAAGAGCTACGAACTTAAAAATCTTTTCGAGGCACTTGGAATTAAATTAGCGTTCTCGGACGCTGCGGACTTCTCTGGAATGACTGACGACGAGAAATTAAAAATTGATAAGGTAATTCATAAAACGTTTATTGACGTTGACGAAGAAAAAACCGAAGCGGCCGCCGCGACAGCTATAACGATGGTGAAAGCTACAGCAATGGCTCCACGTGAAAAACCTAAAGCAGTGTTTCATGCGGACAGTCCTTTTGAATATTTCATCGTTGATAATTACACGAAGACGATTTTATTTGCCGGCCGTCAGACTTTCGATAGATAATTCAAATTCGTAACAAGCATACAAAAAACTCTGCCCCGATTATCGAGACAGAGTTTTTATTTTTCTCTTCTAATTTCAAATTAGATTCTATAGATAAACTCCACGAAGAGCCACGATGTCAGAAACTCTCTTAATCGCGAGAATGTAAGCTGCGCGTCTCATTGTAACTTTGTGTTCGTTGGCATATGCCCAGACTTTGTTGAAGTTCTCGGTCATAAGCTCAACAAGGCGCTTGTTATATTCAGCTTCGGTCCATGAGAAGCCCTGCAAGTTCTGCGCCCACTCAAAGTAAGAACCAATAACACCGCCCGCGTTAGCTAAGAAGTCCGGGACAACAATCGCGCCTGCGTCCTTCAAAATTGCTTCGCCTTCAACCGTCGTGGGGCTGTTCGCACCTTCAACGATGTAACGTGCTTTGACTTTCGGAGCTGTCTTTTCATTGATGACGCCCTGTAAAGCGCAAGGGAATAAGAAATCGCAATCGAGGAACAAAATATCATCAAGGCCAATTTTCTCGCAGTTCTCTTTTTCAAA
Source organism: uncultured Synergistales bacterium (assembly GCA_905236605.1). GTDB lineage: Bacteria > Synergistota > Synergistia > Synergistales > Aminobacteriaceae > JAFUXM01. Next base: position 9,078 of record CAJORD010000117.1, read on the forward strand.
GCCGGTGAGTTTACGTCCGCGCTGCTCGGGGTTGTTGTTCATGTATTCAAAGGCTTTGTCAACGTCGATCCCC
>CAJORD010000118.1 GCA_905236605.1 uncultured Synergistales bacterium
ATTTTATATTATACACTTTATGAGTTTTTTAGCTATACCATGACGACTGCCGTGGCAGCGGCGGCTTCGGTTTTTTCCTCGTCAACGTCAATGAAAGTCTGGTGAATCACGGCATCTATTTTTAATTTTTCATCGTCCGTCATTCCGGAAAAATCCGCGGAATCTGAAAACGCAAGATTAATCCCGAGCGAATTAAAAATGTCTTTAAGCTCGTAGCGTTTTTCAGTCTTGAATTTCGGAAGCCATAAATCAACTTCGTATTCGCGCATCGAGCCAAGCAGGTCATGCCCGTAATGATAAACTGTTTCATTTTTTAATATTCAACTTTCCAGCTTGCGAATATGTCTTTTGCTTTTTTGAGCAGGGTTTCAGGGATAATGACCTCATCATCAGTTATCGTTCTTTCATTTTCAAGAATTGGGTAAGGGTTGCAGCTTCCCGCGCTTATTCCTACCCTGTCCATTGAGAAACGGTTGCCGCAGTTTTGGCAGACGAGCTGGTTTCCTGACTGTTTGTAATACGCGAGTTCAGAGCCGTTGCAGACTTGGCAGGTGTTGAAAGCCGTGCGGATTTCTCCGTTGCTGTCCCTGACGGCTATGATTTCCATTTTTGTGCCGTCAGCTTCGACGGGAATGAATGAGGCGTTTTGGGTTATGGATTTAACGGGAATGGTTAAATCGCTTTTTCCGTCAGCGTAGGAATACGAAGCGGCGGCGCATGGAATTAACAGGCCGAGGGTTAAAGCCCTTAAATAATTTTTCTTAAACATGGCGTTATTCCTTTCTAATTTTCGTCTGATTTTCTGATAAACAGGCTGTATGTTCCGTCGTCGTTTTTCACGAGTTTGAGTATCTGATGCCCCTCGTCTTTAACGCTTCTTGGGACATTTTGGACTGGTTCGCCGTCGTTCATGCGTACACGTAGGATTTGCCCTGCGTCCAATTCTTCGAGGGCTGCTTTGACTTTCACGAACGTTACTGGGCATACGACGTCTGTAATGTCAACTTCATCATTAAATTCGAGTTCCTTGTCAGCCATTGTAAGCCTCCATGATTTTTTCCCTTAACGCTTCCTCGCCTACCCTGTCAATCGTGAATTTGAAGCGTTCTCCGCTCTTTGCGTTATCTTTGAAGAAAGTGATTGCGGCGTCGCAGACTCTTAACACTGTTTCGCGGTCAGTAATGAACGGGACTAACGGCGTTCCTTTGTTGATTGTGTTGCCGAAAAGCCCTCCGAAGTATATGAAATATCCGCTTTCTTTCTCATAGGCGTCGGCTGGACACGTGAAAGCGCATCGTCCGCAGTTGTTGCACTTGCCGTAGTCGATGTTGATTTTGCCGTCAGAGATTTTGGCGATGTTACGGACATTGAGGGCGTTTATGTCAGCTTCGACATTGAGAACGCCGATGACGCGCTTGACGCTGTAACCGTGATTAAAAACGAGCTTGGAATTTCGAGTCCTGCGGATGAGCTTCGGGCTTTTCTTGTTGCTTCGGACGAATACAGTTCAGAATATGCCTTTTCGCAGGTTCATAAAGGCGTGAAAGTTTACGGGCGCAAGTTAGTCGCTTCGACAAATTCATCGGGCGAGGGCGATTTTCTTCATTCGAGCTTTTTATCTTCGGACATAATTGCGAAAGCTGACGAAAAAGCCGACATCGGGCAGACTGCCGCAGAGAGCAACGCAAGAGCGAGCTACGCTGATGAAGTAGAAATTGACTCTGAAAGTACCGAAAAAGTTATTTATTCTCTTGACGATTATGAAGCAAATCCGACTTACGCTTATATCGTAAGAGTTTACACTTTGTCAGGCGAGAATTATATTGATGACAGCGTTTTCGTAAATGCTGAAACAGGCGAAATTATCACAGCTATGCCTAATTCATGTAACAGCAATACTGTTAGAGGGCATGGGAATAATGAATTTGGGAACGATGTATCATTCGATGTTGTTCATGAAATTGGAGGAATATTAGTTCATCGCTTCTCGTATTTTATGCGCGACCCTAATCTTCATATTCAACTTAACGAACCAATATTATCACCTCTAAATATTCAGATAACGCCTGTTGATAATCTCAATAATGAATGGAATGACCCTCATCATGTTTCTGTGTATTCAAATATGCGGGAGATTATGCAATGGTGGAAAACGACTTTTGACAGAAATTCGCTTAACGGGAAAGGCGCAAAAGTTGACATTGTTGCTCATGCTAATGGCAAAAAAGATAACGCTGAATGGAATAATTTTTTACAGCGTATTCTTACATTTGATAAAGCGGAAGTAAGCAGTTTCGACCATTTCCAAGGGGCGGACATTGCTACGCTTACTCATGAAACTACGCACGCTGTTATCCAATACGTTATCGGAGAGCTTCCATACGAAAATGCAACGGGAGCCATTAATGAGGGTTATGCCGATATATTTGGATGTATAAAAAATAAAAATTGGGAATACGGAAAATGTTTATTTAATAGCGACAACAAATATTCTCTAACTTCCGTGAGAAATATCGCTAAGCCTAATGACAG
>CAJORD010000119.1 GCA_905236605.1 uncultured Synergistales bacterium
AATTAAATAAAATGCTTGCCACGCTGAAAATCCCAGCGTTCGTGCCGCTTCAACTTGTCCATGATCAGTCGCGCTTATAGACGCACGCAAAAGTTCTGCAATGTGGGCAGCAACGTTTAGCGAGAAAGTTATCGTAGCTATCGTAAGAGCCTCAAGGCTTGAGCGCGCAAAGACCCCGTAATACATTAACATTAATAGCATTAGTACAGGAGAGCCTCTTAAAATTACAATATAAATCGAAGCGACGAAACGCAAAATTTTTATTTTGGACATTCGCAAAGCACACACAAAAGCACCGAGCAACGTTCCAATTAACAGAGAATAACAAGATATTTCTAGAGTAGCTCGAAGACCTTTTAGTATTGTCCAATACGAGCCGCCTTGTATTAAAATCTTGTATAGAATATCGCTAAATGACATTTATTAATCCTCCGAAAGTTGTAAATGAATGAACTTATTCCAGTTTAAATAAGGCACTGACAGAATAATTTCATCATTAACATCAGGCTGAAATTCTGACGACTTATGAACTTCGTACCAAAATACAACATCGGCGCGGCCTGATACAAGAGCGGCAGTTCTAGCTCCGGCACTAACTTGAACAAGCTGTATATTAACGCGCAAACGCTTTCCAATTTCTGCAAGCACCGCTGTGCTATAGCCCGCCGACATTCCGTCTTCTGCTACAAAGTCAACGGGCGGCAAGTCTCCTGTTACAGCGACTTTAACAACGGGAGCATTTTTGAAACGTTCAAACTTAACAGCGTTTGGATTTTTATTCTTGTCGCGTCTTATCCCGTAAATATAATCGTATGAAGTATCTTCAGGGAAATTTGTAATATATTTTTGGTGAAGTCCTGCTAATGTGTAATCATCTCTCATTGAGATTAAAGCTCTGTCCCAATCGTTAGCGAGCTTTCTGTTCTCCTTGAGAAATCCAAAAGCTAAAGACATTGTACCCGAGTCAGAAATACAAGATGGAACATAATTTTTGTTGATTTTTAATAGGTACTCGGCAACAAAATCAGGCAAAATCATTTCGTCAATCTCGCCAGCATTCAAGGCCATTTGCATTAACATCAACGAGTCATAAAACTTTGCTTTGCTTGTAGAGTGATCGCCGCCTTCAATAACCCAGCCTTTAGTTGCCCACGATGTTTTCATCAACATGAAGAACTCTTCCGGAGTTGTTTGCAGACGCGTTAAAAATCCTACGTAGTCTTGATCCGTTTCAGCAAATGCAACATTGCACGCGATAATACAAAATGCTAATGCAATACAAAAAATTTTTTTCATAAAATGCCTCATTAATAATACAGTTTCAGAAAATCGCGCATTGACCACCAACTAGAAGCCGAATGCTCTTTTTCGGCCTTTCGCAAGTGAATAAACTTGTTCCATTCAAAGTATGGCGCTGACAAGATTACGCCATCAGGAACGTCAGATTGTATCCCTGAAGACATATCGACTTCGTACCAAAATACAACATCAGCGCGCCCCGAAGCTAAAGCCGCTGTCCTAGCTCCTGCGTCGATATTTACTAATTCAATATTTTTTTTGAGGTACGCACCAATCTCGGCTAGTACAGCGGTATTAAATCCTGCTGGACGACCATCAGCAGTAATATAATCTATCGGCGGCAAATCGCCTGTGATAGCTACTCTTATAGTATCAGCCTTTTCAAATTTCATGAACTCAACAGGCTCCGGATCGTCAGTAAAAGATGAGATATAAACGCCTTCCAACGCTCCTAAAGTCCAATCGTTTTGCAATGCAACAAGAGCTTCGTTTACTTTGTCGCGCAACTCTTTGCTGTCTTCACGAAATCCAAAAGCCAAGCCCATTCCCTTTGAACGCAATACTAAACGCGATACAAATTCTTTATTCATGTTCATAATGTATTCAGCTACGACATCAGGCAAAATCATTTCATGAATTTCTCCGGCATTCAAAGCCATTTGCATAGCGTTTAGAGTATCATAAAATTTTACAATGATCTCAAGATTTTCATTTTTTGGCGCGTATGTTTTCTTCCAAGTCTCCAAAAATTCTTCTTCACTTGAATTCAATTTAGAAAGCAAACCTAGCTTAATAACTCGTTTCTCAAGAGCATCAGCGCACGACGATACTAATACCATGCATAAAATTAAACACAAAATTTTTTTCATTGATTAATCTCCAAGCCCGATTATTAAATCAGTATCCCACTCGTAGTAAGGAGCTGAAAGTATTACGCCGTCACGAGAGTCTTTCATGACGTTCTTGAGATTTTTACCCTTAGCTTGCTTTGGTGCTTGAACGCCCTCCGTGTTTCTGTACCAAAATACAACGTCAACACGCTCGCCAGCGAGTGCAGCCGAACGGGCCCCGGCCTCGACGCTAACCAATCTGATATTCTTTTTAATATGTCTTCCAATCTCGGATAAAATAGCAGTGTTGTATCCTGTCGGCGTGCCATCTGCGGCTATAAAGTCAATAGGCGGCAAGTCTCCTGTTACAGCTACACGAATCGTTTTAGCGTCCTTGAAAGTTGTAAATTTCGCAGGAGCAAGTTCGCCTGTTGGCAACTCTGTTACAAAATCCTTTTGCAGTCGCGCTAATGTCCCGTCTTTTCTCATAGCCGCTATAGCTGTGTTAAATTCTTTTTGCAAAGCTGTATTCCCTTTCTTAAATCCAAAAGAAATAGTCGACGGCATCATGTTTAACGAGAAATAAATATCGTATTTTGAATTATTGCTTACAAGATACATTCCAACAGGTTCAGGGAGCGCAATCTCGTCAATTTTTCTTGAGCGCAACGCCATTTGCATTGATAACAACGAGTCATAGAAATGAATAACTCTTCGCGTTTTTACCAATGAATCAAAAAATTCTTCTAATCTGTCATTCTCCGACCACTCTTGTTTATCTTCGTCTGCAGGAACTAACGGCGCGAGAGCTTTTCTTAAGTCATCAAGTCCGCTTTGAAATTCCTGCTCTGTCGTGCCAAGATACGTTAGTACGCCGAGATCAGCTACATCTTTCTCAGCAGCAAAAGAAACAGAACATAACACAAACAACAAAAGAACAGCACAAAGAAATTTTTTCATACAAATTCCTCCTCACATCTTACAAATTTTTCTTGATGGTTAAAATATTTCTCCCGTCTTTGTATTCGTAAGAAATATTGTCCATACTCTTTTTTACCATGTAGATACCAAGACCGCCGATTTGACGTTCCTCTGCTGATAGAGTTACGTCAGGGTCGGGCTTTTTCAATGGATCATAAGGCACGCCGTTATCTGTGAATGTGATTGTAACGGCGAGCGGCTCTTCTTGAGTCTCCACACTGATACCTGCTAAACCTATCTCGGGATTGTAAGCATAATTTGCAATGTTTACAAAAATTTCTTCCACAGCTACATCAATTTGCATTTGTATTTTTGGAGAGCAACCATATTTTTCAAGTTGTTCATCGACAAAGGCAAGCACTGTATCGAGATTATTAACATCTGCTTCAATATCAAGTTTGTTACTTTGCATTTTGTTCACCTCCAATCTAAATTAACCAAAATATTTCAGACATAACATAGTTATGTCATCAAACTGCGGAGCATCACCGGTAAACGCATCAACATCGCGCTTCATGCTTAGCAAAATTTCATTAACATTTGCATCGGCAGTTTTGTTTAGAGCTGTTATCATTCTGTCAGTGCCGTAAAGCTCTTCATCTGCATTTGTGGCCTCTGCTACTCCGTCAGTGTAAATATACAAAATGTCTCCTTGATTAAGTGTAAATTCACTCTCTCGGAATTTCATACCCTCCATTGTTGCCACTGCCGGGCTGTGTTTACCCTTAATAAGTTCAAACGAAGCACCTGCGCGTTTTACAGCTGGGTATTCATGACCTGCATTAGCAGCAGTTATCTTGCCTGTTTTAAGCTCTAAAATTCCAAGCCACACAGTAACAAATAATTCGGCCTCGTTGCCCTCGCAGAGCTGATTATTGACATCATGCAGAATTTCGGCAGGCGTACCGCCCATCATAGCTCTGTTTTTAATTAGTGTTTTAGAAATTACCATGAAAAGCGCGGCAGGAACTCCTTTCCCTGAAACATCTGCTATCACAATTCCTAAATGATTGTCATCAATGAGGAAGAAGTCATAAAAATCGCCGCCGACTTCTTTTGCCGGAGTCATCGTTGCATAAATATCAAATTCTTTACGATTAGGATAAGGCGGGAAAATTCTTGGCAGCATATCGGCTTGAATTTGTGTAGCAATGTTTAACTCCGCTCCGATGCGCTCTTTTTCAGCTGTAACGACTGCTAAATCATGAATATAATCTTTAAGTGATAATGCCATGTAATTAAAACTATTGGCTAAATCGCCTATCTCGTCATTATCATGAATTTTTGCCCTGTAATCAAAGTTGCCGCTTGAAATTTCTTTAACATCTTGGCCTAAAGCTACAATCGGATTTGTAAGTTTCTTTGAAAAATTCCGTGATGCTATTGTTACAATGACGCATATAATCGAGAATGCTACGAAGAATAATACGATTGTAAAAATAACATTGCGCTGAACGGAACGCACAGGAGCTAAGATTACACTTTCAGGAATCCTCACACAAAATTTCCAGCTTGTGCTTTCAATAGGCGCATAAGCAAAGTAGATGTTATCCCTGATTACTCCTATATTGCCTCCTAAAAAGCTTGTGCTTTCAGTCGATGTATAGTCATAGCGATTTTCACCTTTAGCCAATGACACACCGGTTTTTCCTGATAAAATTTCAGATACTACAAAAGGGCTGATGCCGTTTTCCTGATTTAATGGTTCGGTTTTGTCGCTTGTTCTGTCGTTGTTGATAATATTTCCGTTGCCGTCAACTAAAAATGCGTAAGCGCCCTCGCCCAAATCAAGTTCGATAATGGCCTTATACAAATCCGAGATTAAAATATCCATTCCCACAACGCCAGCAAAGTTATTATCGGCGTCATAAAAAGGCGCGGCACAAGTTATCATAAGGCCTCTTTGGTAATTGTCCATGTACAGATCCGTGAAACAAGCGCGTCCCGTTTCTTTTGCCTTTTTGTACCATGCAGATTTTGAATAATCATAAAAAATTTCATTGCCATTGTCAGCCCCTAAATCAGAACGGTCATCATAAGCTGCCATTAGACCGGTTTCAGTTCCGAAATATATGACTGTAACCGCTCCGCCGTAAGCGAGCATCATTGGTTCCCAGACCTGTTCTACGTTGCCAAGAAGGTATCTTTCTTTTTCGATGTCCTCGAGACGAATACTTTTGTCTGCTAAAGTCCGTTGAAGAGCTAATTTTCCTGCATTTTCTTTAATCGGTACAGGTATATCATGGCTTACATACATTGCAGGATTCTTATATAACTCAGTTATGTAAGCGGCAAGATTTGTAACGTTAATGGCAAAATTTCCAAGTTCGGCTTCCGCAAGCTGAGCCTTGTTGGTCGTAACGTTACGTAAATTCTGTTCCATTTGTGCAATCAGGGCATTTTCTCCATCGCTTTGAATCCTGATCATGCTGATGACTCCGACAACTGACGTAATCAGCAATGCCGCTGCCGAAATTGCAAGCACCATGTTGTAAACTTTTGCGCGAATAGTGCGTCTTTTCATAAATTCTTATCTCCTACTCATTTTAATGCTACATGACGACGTGTATTTTATTTCCGCCGCCGGAATACATGAACGAGGCTCTTAAAGCTCTGTGCTTTATGATATTCAGGCTCATTATGTCTAAAATGTCTTCGTTTTTATTGATTTTGAACGGATTGTATTTGATACCTGTGTAACTGAGCCTCATTGAAATTGCATTGTAATAAATGACTCTGACCTTAATTACAGCGTCCGGGACTGCCTTGAAAATCCTGATTGAAAGCTCCTCAAGGCAACTCTGAATCTCAAAAACTCTTTTTAAGTTTACGCCTTTGCTTATTGCTGTATCCTGCAAAAAATCATTGGCACTTTCGAGGCTGCCGCTATCGTTTTTAAGCTCAAATTCGGCATCGGCCTTTGCTGAGGCAAATGACGGCACAAAAGGCTCTATATACAAAAGACTTCCGAATAAAATATTCATGGGCAAGCCTATTAATATCCCGGTCAGGAAATATGAAACCATGTAATCAGGTTTAAGGCACAAGACCGAAGCAAAAAGGGACAAAAATAAATATCTGATGTAATGCCGTGCTTTTTTGAAATTTATCCTGTGAGATTTCGAGAAAATATGCCAGCCGTAATACATTGAAAGGGATATTGCGGTTATGCACCAGCACTCCCACAACATGCTGA
>CAJORD010000120.1 GCA_905236605.1 uncultured Synergistales bacterium
CCTGAAATTGTAATTGTAGACTTTCCCGGCCTTGATTCCAATCTCGAAACGCATGATAAGGCAATCGCCAGTTATATCGGGCGTGGAAGCGCGTTTATTTTGTTTGTTCCTGCGTCAAACGGTGTGTTGCAAGAATCGGAACGGCGTTTTGTAACTGAAGCGGCTCGTTATCCTCAAGGGCTTGCGTGCTTTATATCCAAACGTGATTTAGTACCCCCTAGACAGGCCGAAGACGTTGCAAACTATGTTAAACGGCAAATTTCGGAGATATACGGCGAAGATATTCCAATAAGTATAATTTCATCAAAAGATGATTCGCAGGAAATATTTTTGGAGAAAGCCGCCTCTGCAGTGGACGCTTTCAGTCCTCAAGAACTTTTTAATCTGACATTTACGCCCAAAATTAATCTTGTAATTCGTAAAGGACTTACAATAATATCATCAATGATTGAAGCTTCAAAGTTGGATATGAGCGAGCTTAATGACAAAATTTCGGCATGTGAACGCAGACGCAAAGAACTTTTACAAAGATTAGAACGTGAATGTGCCGAGCTTGATCGCAAATATCAACGCGAAATAATTCCGGGTATAGTTGCAAGAGTAAGTTCTGCTCTGAATGGCTCTATTTCATCTCTTACTGATGCGGCATTATCCGGACAAGCGCGATTTTCTTCGGCTGTTCAGGCAATAATTCGGCCAATACTGAATGATGTACCCGAAAAAATTTCAGCAAGTCTTAGAACTGTTACAAGTAATATTTTGCTGTCGATACCAAAAAGCGATAACGAAAATAGTACGAGTGAAGACGATAGGCTAAGACAGATGATAATTGATGCTGCCGATGTAATCACCGCGCCGATAATTGCAAAAAATCCTGATACACAAAATAATAAAAAGGGTTCAGGCGTTGGAACTTCTGTAGCAGCTGTAACTGCGGCAATGGTAAATCCATATTTAGGTTTTGCGGTTGCATTAGCTCCTGTTGTAGCGGAGTTAATCGTAGCATTCAGAGGCAATCGCGCCGCAGAGGTAGCTCAATCAAACAGGCGTGAACAAGTTCGCACGCACTTAGAAGAGAGTGTGATACCTGATATTTTGAGAAAGCTTGAAAGCGATATAACTCCGGCCATGCTCGAAACTCGTGACGAAATGATTGAGAAAATAAAATCCTCAATCGCTGAAGCAATTTCTATTGAAGAAAAAGCCTTGCAGGACGCTAAAAAACAAATCGAAGAAGCAAAAAAAGATTATGCTAACAGAGTTACAGAATTGGAAAAAGATTATGAAGCTCTCGAAGCTCTTTTGATAACGGAGGTGCTTTAATGAGTTTGTTTGAAAAAATTGATGCTATACAAAAGTTTTTCAATGATGAAGCTAATAGTGAGCTTATCGACAGAGGAATACGCGCCGGAATCGTGAACGAAGCCGCTAGTGTCGCCGATGCTTACAACAAAATCTCAAAAGAGAACAGTGAATTAAAATTAGGTATCGTTGGACGCGTTAAGGCAGGTAAATCTTCGTTCTTAAATGCTCTTTTGTTCGATGGCCGCGACGTTTTGCCTAAAGCAGCTACACCAATGACAGCGGCATTAACAAAAATCACATACGCCGATAAAAATGAAGCTCGCGTGTTTTTCTATTCGCCAGGTGAATGGCGGCAAATAGAGAACTTAGCTCGCGAATGTGAAAAAATATTTGAGGAAGAATACCAAAAAGAATTACAAGCACAAGATAGCTTGCGTGCAAGTGTTAGACGCGGTTTTGACAGCGTAAGAAATACAATGTCGCAAGATTCCGTTACCCCCCCCGAGATTCCAATAAAAAAAAAGAAATCACACGCGAAGCAGTTCGCCAGAAAGTTTTATCCGACCCAAGCAAACTATCAGAACAACTTAAAGCCAGTCTTGAATTATTCGAGATGGCACGAAGAAACGAAGTAAAGAACGGCCTTTCTATCCGAAATTTTTTAGGACAAGAAAAACTAATCTCAGGTGATCCAACACAAAATTCCGCTGACTTCATGCGCGCTCTTCAGGATTATGTAGGAGCGGACGGACTTTACACGCCCATTGTGAGTTACATAGAGCTTTCAGTTAATGACGAAAGCTTGAAAGATTTTGTAGTAGTAGACACGCCCGGTCTCAATGATCCAATTACATCACGCAGCGAACGTACAAATAAATTTTTGAAGGAATGCCACGCCGTTTTGTTGCTGTCTAGCGTAACGCAGTTCCTCAACGAGTCCGACATTGATTTAATCACACAAAAATTCCAAGATGCCGCAATATCTAAAGGCTATATCATTGGTACAATGATGGATATAGGCGTTCGTGAGTACGACAGGAAAAGCGGCTACTTTCAAGATGATTATCTTGACAGCAAGGACAATTACGTCGAGAGGGCCGAGAATGTTTTTGCATCTCTTACACAAAATATCAGGATTGAAAAAACGCCAGAATTTGTATCATCGTTCTTATTCAGCATCGCTCGTAAACGTGAAACAGGCAGGCCGCTGAATTCTGACGAAGAATTTTTGATCGCTCAATGCAAAAAATTATTTCCTCACGATGCAGAAGAAATTTTGAGTGATATTCAAAATTGTTACGAAGCTTCGGGATTTAACGCTGTTCATACAAACATAATAGCTCCAATACGAGAACAAAGAAATACAATAATCGAACAAAAAACTCGCGAATTTGAAGCGGCACAATGTGCTTTATTTCTAAGAAAACTAGAAGAAGCCATGATTGACGCTGAAAACAGATTAGCACAAATTAAAAATAACGATGAAGATTCTTTGAAAGCGCGTTACGATGCCTGCGAAACTTGTTTGAAAAATAGCCGCTATGATGTCCAAAATATTTTTGATGAAATATCAATCAACGCGGAACGAACGATAAATAGGCTGAAAATCGATATTCATAATTTAATGTCAGAACACAGACATTTGAATATTACAGTTGATGTTGATACAAGAGTTGTATCGGAAGGAATTATATTCAAGGATTATCACACTGAAACCACTCGTACACGGCGCGCAAGTGCCGCTCAAGCAAGCGGAAATATTGATGCCTTTGCAGGCGAAGCAGAGCGACTTGTTGAAAATGAGCTTGTGAACTTAATCGACGTTGACACAATTATCGGACGTATAAAACGAACCATTGAGGGAGCTTTTGAGGCAATGGGACAAAACTCCGGCAGTGAGATCACAGGACCACTAAACGCGGTGTTGAGTGGCTTGACAGTTCGCAAGATTGATTTCACAAAATCGCGCGAAGCTAAAAAAGCAATTTACGACAAATTCTCAACCGATGTAACTGACAGCGATATAGCACGCTTGGAACGCGTACAAGATGAGCAGTTGCATGAGGTCTTGACGACTATCGAAGCCGAACTTGATTTAGTAAATTCCAACATTAGAAATATGATGAATGAGAAAGCTGGAACATTCATTGATGATGTTAGAAAGAGCCTTGATAGCAGCATGAAAGAGATCGAACATCAACTTAATGAACGCGATAAATATATCCAACGTTACCAAACGTTTATAGCTGAAATTAATAAGCTAAAAGAGGAGTTGAGATAATGGCATTCTCTACGGAGCGAAGAAAAGATGATACGCGTAAAGGCAATAGAAATCCTTACTTAGCTGACCAAGCTAACGGGCTTTCACTCGTTGCAAATATTGTATCAGGCGATAAAGATTTACGCGCTATACAAATTGATGATATTGTTGACTTAATTTTTTCATCATGCGGACATATTAGAGTAACTGATGAAATTCAGTTATCAGCGCAGTTAAAGCGACTTACTGAACGATTGAAAACGCCAATGCGATATAAAGTGTTAAATGGTAAATCTGTAATCGGCGTAGGAGGCACTTTCAGCGCGGGAAAATCCAGTTTTCTTAACTCTTTGCTGAATGATAAATCTGTGCTTCTTCCGGTTGCTCAAACTCCTTCTACTTCGGTGTCAACCTACATAATGAGCGGCAGAGATGAAAATATCACAGCTTGCAACTCGTTCGGACGCGAAGTCAAATTAAACGCTGAAGCACTTCAGGCTATATCGCATGATTTCAGAGAGAAACACGGGCTTAATCTGGCTTTATATTTAGATTTTGTAGCTGTACAAAGTGCGGCTTTTCCAGTTAATAACGTTGTATTGTTGGATACTCCCGGCTTTGATAATGGAGTTGACATAAAAAATCTTGGTGATAAAACACGCTCACAACAGGCTTTGAAGTCCGTAGACCGTTTAATATGGCTAGTTCCAGCTCGAAACGCAACTGCTTCAGCAGGTGAAAATGGTGAAATTAATTTCATCAAAAATCTTAGTAAGGATTTGGAAGTTTTGTTAGTTATCAGCAAATGTGACGTACAAAGAGAGGTGTACACGGCAGCTGATCCGCAAAATAATTACATTGTCCAAAAAATAAGAAATGATTTTGTTGATAACGGGATCAATATATGTGGCGTTATACCTTACTCAACTGTAGATACAGACTGGCCTAATGGCAACAGTTGTAAAAAACAAGTTATAGATTTTTTACAACGAACATCAAGAACAAGCCGGACTGTTTCAGATATTAAAGGCGAAATAAACGGCATTATCAACAGTTTACGTAATGATTTTTACAGCTCGTCAAACGAGCTTGAAAAACAACTTAATACTATTGCGTCGCAAATAGACTCTGCGCCAAATCCTCTTGATATTCCATCTTTGATTAGGCTACATGGCGTTTTAGGTTCACAATTTGCGAACATCAAATTTGACAAAGAAATTTTTGAAAACTCTGTTACAAAGCTCAACAAATGGGTAAGTGAAAGGTTGGGTGCTTAAATGGATTCGTTTGAAATTCTTGCAAAAATTTCGTCAGCGGAAGCAGTTGAAAGCGGAGAATTATTGCAAAAATGCGCCGAAATAATACAATCTCTTGATACATTGGATTCTATTATTGAAGGAAGCCCCTTCTATGGTCGTGCAAGGCTTCGCAAAAACATAAACGAAGCTGTAAATGATACATTGATGCTATGCAGAAAACCGGAATTAATTTACCGTTCTTGCATTGGTATTTTGTGGGGAGATAGTACAGGCTATCAACTTGTTCGCAAGACTTTCGGTAATGATTTCATCGAGTCTTTGCCATGTATGATTTTTAATTCTGACACAATTAGATACTCAATTTCCAACAAATTTGGGCAAGAAATTACACTTTATCAAGAAGAATACAACGCGCTGATTGATTTATCCAAAAACGGAATTAATGTTGCTGATGTAGCTTCATCAGTGTCATATTTCAAGCCGCTTAAAAGAAAATCAAGCGTTTATATACTCATGCCTGATGAAAAATTATCGCGGCTCTGTGATGTTGTATTTGTAATTGGAAATTCTGAAATAAAATGGATAAAATCCAGTTACCCCAATATCCCGATCCATAATATAAATAGTGCAAGTGAACTCGAAAAACTTTTGGATCAATATGACGGTCATACAAATAATATTACGCTCACTGACAGGCTTAAAGCCGAAATGTTCACGTATGAAGCAGAATTAAAACGAATTATTACAAATTACCAAAAAACTTCGGCTGCTCTAAAACGCGAAGCATTCATGCAAAATAGCGATGCGACTAAAGATTTAATCAATAGCACAATCAGAGAGCTTGACAACATGATTCGCAATGTTGAAAGCTGGAAGAATTGGCAAGTTAAGTTTCAAGCTCGTGAACGCAAGACTTTATTTGAAATATCCAACGAACTTGAAGACTCTATGTCAAAAGCTGTATCAGCGTCAAAAAATTTTTCGCGCATTCATACAGGCACTGTATCACCAAAATCTTTGTATTTGAAAATTGCGCTTAAATTAATCGCGCTTGGTGATGTCAACGCCGCGTCAGCTTATCAAAAGAAAGCAGAAGCAAATTACAATGATACAGCTTTCTTAATTGGTTTATATTGTAGCGAAGCATTGGGATATTCGATAAGCTATGCTGATGTCGAAAAACTTCGTTATATGCCAGATAGCGACGACGTATTAAAAGCTAAATTGCATTTTAGGAAAAATTTGAATTTGAGCGAAGACAACTGCGCGAACATAGCTGGAATCTTAAAAGAGCTTGAAACGCCTGAAGAATTGTATTTTTACGCGATACATTTGAATAATTTGTATAGTCGTAGAGCCAACGGCGTAAGCTTTTCGGACGTTACAAACGCTTTCAGGCGCGCTGTATTAGCGGGTAGCATTGAAGCCGCAGATATGTTCGCTCAATACTGTGCAGGCAACGATTTATTTGACGAAACTAAAGAAATTGCCGATATGGCTTTTCCAACTGCTGCTTGGGCTTGCTTCTTAGTTTGTACAAAACACGGCAAAACTAATTTAGCTTCACGTTATCTTAAGTTCGCCGCCGCGCTCGGAAATGTTGACGCTACAAAATTCCTTGCTGATACATGTTGGAACGAACGCAGAAAATCACAAACTGGAATTGGATTCGATCCTAAGTCAGGGAAATTCACCGGCATTGATGATAGAGCAAACGCCCGCGCAATCTCGATTTATGAACACATTTATTCAAACCGCGTGCCCGTGTCGAATGCAAATGAAAAACTTGCTCATTTCTATTTTTGCGCCGGTAATTTCTCAAAAGCTCGTGAATTAATTGGTTATTCGCCGAAAACGGCAGACGGATTATTTGACCTCGCTGTGATGCTGAAATACGCTCACGGAGGCGGACGAGACAAC
>CAJORD010000121.1 GCA_905236605.1 uncultured Synergistales bacterium
CTACACTCATTGTGTAACTACCTCCTCTACGTCATAATTTCCGATTGTTTCTTCTTCAGGTGATTTTAGCAAATCCTTTGTATCAGTTCCGAATAAAAGTAAAATTATCTTTATGGCATAAGACACTGCCTGAAGAATTACAAACAGAAGCACAGAGAAGTTTATCCACTGCATCGGAATTTGCATAGCTGTAGATACCATTCTGAAACGCAAAAATACAAATTTAGGGAACGAATAATAAGCTAAGTAAACATCAAAGATTATGAGAAGTAAGCAAACGAGAATTTCATAACATTTTTTGAATCCAGCAGGAAATTTTGAAGTTAGAATGTCAACTCGCGCATACTCATCTTTCATTGAGACAACACCTGCACCCACAGCAACAGAATAAATGAAAAGATAGCGCGCAGCTTCTTCTGTCCAAGAAGGCACAAAAGGCAAGAAAGTTCGGCTAAATACTTGAATCACAACTGCGCCAATATATCCAATCATGCCGATTACAGCAAGCAGGGATAAAATCCAATAATAAATTTTGGTAAGAATTTTCATTGGTGAAAAACGCCCTTTCTTTAATAAAAAAGCCGATGCGGAAAGCATTCACACATCGGCAAAAAAGTTTTTATTTGGGTTCAGCTGCTTTAATTTTGTCATACAACGGCTTGAGATACTTGTATTCGCCCTCCATGAGCCTTTGCATTGCACCATCAGCAAGTTTTGCAAACGCAGCTTGATCGACGTCGTTTACAATTGTCATTCCCTTTGAAGTCAGGAATCCTTCAAGCTCAGCCTCATCTTTCAAGAATAACTCATGCTCATACGCCTGCATTTCCTTGCCAACCTGAAGCACGATGTCTTGAAGGTCTTTCGGCAATGCTTGGAAGCTCTGCTCACTCATTGCAAAATATAACCATGTTCTTAAATGCTCTGTCTTATTGAGATACTTCTGAACTTCATAGAAGTTGCCTGACTTTATCATCGCAAGCGGGTTCTCTTGTCCCTGAATAGTACCACTTTGAAGGCTTGTAAAAACTTCGGAGAAAGCCATCGGAGTTGGTTTTGCACCAAAAGCCTCAAAAGTGGAAACTGTAATTGTAGACGCAGGCGTGCGAATAATCATGCCTTTAATGTCGTCAGGCGTTTTCACTGGCTTATTCGACGTTACATCGCGAGGCCCCCTTACAAAGTATGCCAAGCATCTAAAGCCAGCGCCGTCCATCATCATTAGCTCTTCAATCTCTTTGCCAATTTCTCCGCCGGCAACTGCTTCGACGTGCGCATCGCTCGTCATTAAGTAAGGTACTCCAAGAATACCAAGTTCTGGGACATAAGTCATCATTGATTCGCCTGTGATTACAACATCAACGCCGCCGCCGGTCAATGCTGACTGGATCGTGTCAATCTCGTTGCCAAGCTGACTATTTGGGTAAATTGTAACCTCGATTTTTCCATCTGAACGCTTTTCAACTTCCTGTTTGAAAAATTCGCTAGCCTTATGCCACGAGTGATTTTCGTCGACAATGTGAGTTACAACGATTGTGTGACCGGCTGCGAAAGCCGCTGCGCATGATGCAAAAATCATGAGCAAAACGAGAGCTGAAAGTTTTTTCATGTAAATAGGCCTCCTAAATTTATAATTTGAAAAAATTGATTGTGTTTAGATTATATAGAAAAATTTTGGAAAGAAAATGATAATTTTACGTATCTTAAAAAACAATTTTAAAACTTGTTTTTCAAAAACAAATTTGTATAATGTTGCAAAGAAAGGAGCGAGATTTATGGGAAAAATTTTTAACGTTTACGGCGCCGATGCCCATGAAATGACAAAAAAATTGCTTGAGGCTTCGGAAGCTTTCAAATTAGTACCACAAGGTGGAAGTGTAGCATTAAAACCCAATCTTGTTGTAGCAGGAACGCCAGAACATGGCGCCACAACTCATTCTGGAGTACTTAGCGGGTGTATAGAATACTTCTCTGAACATCAAATTACAAATATCTCTGTCATAGAGGGATCGTGGGTCGGCGATGAAACGATGCGCGCGATGAAAAGAGCAGGCTATGGCAAGGTTTGTGAAAAATACAATGTGCCATTTTATGACCTCAAAAAAGATAAAACTCGAAGCGTAAATACACCAATCGGGCCTATAGAAATTTGCGAGCGTGCATTATCTGCAGGGTTACTTGTAAATTTGCCGGTGCTAAAGGGACACTGTCAAACGGTGATGACATGCGCACTTAAGAACTTAAAAGGCTGTTTACCAGATAGAGAGAAACGACGATTTCACTCGTTAGGACTTACAAAACCTATTGCTGCGCTTGGCTCCGTTCTTAAAACTGGATTAATCGTCGTTGACAGCATTTGCGGTGATTTAAGCTTTGAAGAAGGCGGCAATCCTATACAAACTAACAGAATGTATCTTGGTACAGACCCTGTATTAATCGACTCTTTTAGCTGCAAATTGATGGGGCTTGAACTTGAAGAAGTTAAATACATACAACTTGCTGAAAAATTTGGCGCTGGAAATTCAGATTTGAACGCAGCTGATATAGTTGATCTCAATGATCCTCAAAATGCAGGCGCTTATCCAAAACCTTCTGGAACTGTTGCAGGATTAGTAAAGAATATTCACGAAGATTCAGCTTGCTCGGCGTGTTATGCCAGCCTAATACGGGCTTTATATGTAAATCCCAAAGGACGACGCGAAAATATTTGTATAGGCCAAGGTTGGAAAAATAAAAAAGTTGATGGCGCATTAGGAATTGGAAATTGTTGTAAAAATTTCTCAAGAAACGTCAAAGGATGCCCGCCCAACGCTAAAGACATCGAAGAAAGCTTCTAATTATAAAATTCTAGGTTGTGAGTGTAATGCAAAAAATTTTATTTGTTTGTCATGGTAATATATGCCGCTCTCCTATGGCTGAATTTATCATGAAAAAACTAGTTAAGAACGCAAATTGCGAAGATAATTTCTTAATTTCATCGGCAGCAATTAGCAACGAAGAAATGGGTAATGATGTGTATCCACCTGTAAAAGAGACTTTGAAACGGCATGAAATACCTTTTGAACGTCGGCAAGCACGCAAATTAACGAGAAAAGAATACGCAGATTGGGATTATATAATTGCAATGGATGAGGAAAATTTAGATGGTATCTTCTACATAATTGGCTCAGATTATGAAGATAAAGTTAAGTTATTACTGTCTTTTACTGGCGAAAATCGAGAAATTATAGATCCATGGTACACGAGAAATTTTGAAAAAGCATATAGCGATATTTATCGCGGTTGCGAAGCTCTGTTAAAATTCAGTAAATATAACTAATTGTAAATTTGAAAAAAATATATTAAAATCTCCATGTCCATTAAAAAAAATTTTTTTTCAGGAGGAACTATATTATGAAAAAAATTCTTTCTCTGCTCGTTATAGTTGCAGTTATGTTGTTTGCGATCTCCGCTTCCGCTGCTGATAAAGATTTCTTCCTCACGCTTGCACACAATCTCGCCGAAGATCACGCAGTGCATATTGCAATGACAGAATGGGCCGATGCAGTAAACAACGCGTCAAACGGTTCAATCACAATCAACATAATACCAAATGGACAACTTGGTTCAGAGGCTGATTGTGTTTCGCAAATTCAGGCCGGCCAACTGGAAATGACTAAAGTATCTGCGGGTACTCTTGCAAACTTCGTTTCAGCGTGGAACTGTGTTTCTGTCCCTTACGTTTTCAGAAATAAAGATCATCTTTACAACGTAATGAATGGCGAAATTGGTAAAGACCTTTACAATCTCACAAACAAAGATGGATTTATCGGTCTTGCATGGCTCGAATCAGGCACACGCTGCTTTTACACCGCAAATACACCCGTGCGTGCTCCTGGAGATCTCAAAGGCTTAAAAATTCGTACAATGGATAGCCAAATGGCGATTGACATGATGAACGCGTTCGGCGGCTCAGCTACAGTTATGGGATACAGCGACATTTACACGGGAATGCAACAGGGCGTAATTGATGGTGCAGAAAACAATATTACAGCTCTTCGCGACCATGCCGACGTTACAAAATACTATTGCTACGATGAACACACAATGATTCCAGATGTAATTGTAATTTCAACCAAAATTTGGGACGAAATGAGTGATGAACAGAAGAAAATCATGAATGAGACCGCCGCTGCAATGGTTACAAGTTACAGAGAACTTTGGGCAAAATTTGAAGATGAGGTAAAATCTCAGGTTGGCGACAAAGTTCAGTATGTTACAGACGTTGATAAACCGGCATTCCAGCAAGCTGTACAACCATTATATGATTCTCTAAAGACCGGTGACGCAGCTACATACTCATTTGTTGAACGAATTCAAGCAGCAAACTGAATTGTATTATAGGGCAGCTTAACGGCTGCTCTTTTTATTAAGAAAGGAGATGATAGCGTGAAAAATCTCGAAAAAATTCTTGATACAATCATGCGTTTTTTGATGGCGTTATCGATGTTTATACTCGTTGCATTTGGTACGTGGCAAATTTTCAGCCGTTGGGTATTGAAAGATCCTTCAACTTTCACAGATGAGCTGTTGCGCTATGTTTTGATAATCGCGGGGATGATTGGCTCGGCCTACTGTTTTTATCGCGATGAACATCTTGCGCTAACGCTAGTTACAGACAGGGCTAAGGGGCCTTTCAAGCTTATTTTGAACGTATTTATTGAAGTTTGTATTTTGTTTTTTGTAATTTACGTTTTCATTTTTGGCGGCTTGAAGCTCTCCAACACTGCTACTAACGTTTCATCAGTTATGAGGATACCAATGAAAACGCTATATCTAATTGAGCCTATATGCGGCGTAATGATAGTGATAGCCCGCATTTTAAAGTATGCGCAGGCATTTTCCAATTCCAACGAAGAGAAAGGCGGGGAAAATTCATAATGGTAATCACCGCTACTGTAGTTTTGTTTATTTCGTTTTTTGTGATGCTTTTCGCTGGCGTGCCTATTTCAGCTGGAATAGGGATTGCCTCTGTTATCGCAGCTTGCGTGAGTGGTGTTACAACATTAGATGGATTTGCGTTTACAGCTGCGCAAAAATGTTTTTCAGGTCTTGACTCCTTTTCATTGCTTGCTTTACCGTTTTTCTCGCTTGGCGGAAACATAATGAACAAAGGCGGAATTGCGCGCCGTTTAGTACGTCTTGCACGTCTTCTTGTTGGTAGTATACCAGGCTATCTTGCAGCCACAAACGTACTTGCAAACATGTTTTTTGGCGCTGTATCTGGGTCTTCTGTTGCTGCAACGTCAGCTATGGGATCAATTTTATCACCGCTTGAAAAAGATGAAGGTTATGATCCAGATTATTCAGCAGCCGTCAATATTTGTTCAGCTCCTACCGGAATTTTAATACCACCTTCAGGACCATTGATTCTATATTCGATAACTGCTGGCGGAGTCTCAGTTGCTGCGCTTTTTATGGGCGGTTATTTTGTAGGTGCAATTTTAGGTATAGCAGTTGCAATTATGGCTATTGTGCTCGCGATCAGGCTTGGCTACAAGAAATCTGAAGTACAAGAGAAAGATTCAGCACTAAGAATTTGGCTCGAAGCAATTCCATCACTATTAGCTGTAATTATAGTAATGGGCGGGATTTTATCCGGAATTTTCACAGCTACTGAAGCCGGCGTTGTAATGTGCTTATATTGCGGTGTTCTTGCAATCATATATCGCGAGATGGATTTTAGAACATTTTACAATCTTCTTGCGGATACAATGAAGAGTTCTGCAACGATACTTTTTTTAATTGCAGCATCGTCGATAATGGCGTATGTTATGGCTCGGACTGGAATCCCGAACGCTATCTCACGCATGATAATGAGCGTATCCAATGATCGCTATGTGATACTCTTAATTATGAATGTATTTTTGCTCGTTATGGGTATGTTCTTGGACTTAACGCCTGCGGTGTTGATTTTTGTACCTATTTTCCTTCCTATTGCGCGCAGAATTGGAATGAGTGATGTGCATTTTGGATTAATGCTAATATTAAATCTTGGTATCGGCTCTGTTACGCCCCCTGTGGGGTCATGCCTATTTGTGGGCTGTGGAGTTGCCAACGTAAAAATAGAGGGTGTTACAAAATACATATTCCCAATCTTTATTACAATGGTAATTTCCTTGTTTTTGGTTACATACATTCCACAAATTTCTTTGAGTCTTCCCTACTGGACCGGCTTAATTAAAGGAATGGGCTGGCTTAGATAAAAAATTCTGCGATTCTTCATTACAATTTTTAGTGAGGAATCGCTTTTTGTATAAGTTAAAAGGAGGCGAATTTATATTATGGAGATATGCTCTAAAATCCTAGGATTTGAAAGGCTGGGCGATTTTTTCCTACTTCATACAGACAATGCGGATATAAAATTGTATTTTTTGACTGATGAAATAATCCGTGTACGTGCTTCGTTTGATAAAAAATTTGTGGAAGAGTCTTATGTTCTTGCTACAACTGCATGGGAAGATAGATTAGACCACATTTTTGAAGGCGAAAGGACAAGGCTCGAACCAGTAAAACCCAATTTTGAAGATTTTCAAGAAAAAATTGTATTTTCAACAGCAAAATTAAAACTCGAAATTGATAAAAATCCTTTATGCATAAGGCTTTATGATAAAGAAAACACGGAGCTTTATAGCTCATTATCAGGCAGCCCTTTCATTTGGGATTCAAACAAACGTGTAAATCATTACAGCCGAATGAAAGAGGAAGATTGTTTTTACGGTTTTGGTGAAAAAGCCGGACTACTCAACAAAAACAAAGCATTCTTAAGGCAACGCGCTACTGATGCTATGGGATATGACCCAATTAAAACTGATACTCTTTACAAACATATTCCATTTTACATTAAGCTCGATCGAGATACACAAAAAGCCGTTGGTGTATTTTATCATAACTTCTTTGAATCAGTGTTCAACATGGGTTGCGAGAAAAGTAATTATTGGCCACGCTACACATATTGGCAAGCTGATGGTGGAGACATTGATTTATTTTTAATCGGTGGAAATTGTATAAAAAAAATCGTTGATAATTACACAAAATTGACTGGACGTCCAGCTTTATTACCTAAAAGAGCGTTAGGCTATCAAGGCTCATCAATGTATTATCCGGAACTTGAAAAAGATTCTGATGATGCAGTGTTGAACTTCATAGACACGATAAAGGCCGAAGGTTTCCCGATTGATGGCTTTCATCTTTCATCAGGATACACTGCACAAAATGGTAAACGTTGTGTCTTTACATGGAATACTACTCGTTTCAAGGATCCACGCGCTTATTTTGCTGCAATGAACGAAAAGGGCGCGCAAAACGTACCAAACGTAAAGCCAGGCATTCTCTTAGCTCACCCCTTATTTAACGAATTTAATTCAAAAGGTGTATTCGTGAAGGATAGCAAGGATTCATCAAAATTCGCTGAAGGGTGTTGGTGGGGCGGCACGGGAGCTTTTTGGGATTTTACAAATCCAGACGCGCGAAGAGCATGGAAAGATTATCTTATCAATAATGTGATTGATGTTGGGACTGACTCAATATGGGACGACAACTGCGAATATGACAGCATTCTCGATAAAGATGCAAAAGTGGATTTTGATGGCAGCGGAGGCACGATTGGGGAATTAAAACCTCTGATGAGCACTATAATGTGCAAAATAGGCGGCGACGCTGTACGAGAACACAACGAAAATGCAAGGCCCTATATTGTATGTAGAAGCGGAAGCGCGGGGATACAAAAATACGCTCAAACCTGGTGCGGCGACAATTTTACAAGCTGGCAAACGCTAAAATACAATATTCCAATAATTACAGGCATGGGACTTTCAGGGCAACCTAATGAAGGTGCTGATATTGGAGGATTTGCCGGCCCTGCTCCTGATGAAGAATTGTTTGTGCGTTGGGTTCAACACGGCATTTTTCAGGCAAGATTTTCGATTCATTCCGCGAGCAATGATAATACAGTTACAGAGCCTTGGATGTTCAAAAATTCCGCAAAAATCATTCGCGATGCTGTACTTTTGCGCTATAGAATGACTCCTTATCTGTATTCAGCTGAATATGAAGCGTCCCTAACTGGTGCTCCAATAATGCGTGCTCTTGTCTACGAATTTCAAAATGACCCTAAAGTGTATGATGAGAGTTTTACTTTCATGTTCGGGCGTGATATTTTAGTTGCCAACGTAATCGAGCCTGGAGAGAAAATTAAAAAAATCTATCTTCCCCAAGGTTGCAAGTGGTACGATTGGAACGACAATTTCAAATGCTACGATGGCGGACAAAGTATTGAAATTCCTGTAACTCTTGAAAGCATTCCGATGTTTATTCGCGAAGGTGCAATTATTCCAACTTCCGATAATCAGCTGATGAACATGGAGCGCGACCACGTCAAAGACTTACACATAACTGTAATTCCAGGTGAAGACAGAAATTTTACATTATATGACGATGATGGAGTTTCAAACGATTTTAAAAAAGGAATTTTCCGCAAAACCGAAATCAAAATGAGCGGTCAAAGCGTTGTCAAAATTGAATTCTCTTCAATTGGAGAATACTCGGATTTTGTTGAAAATGTTACAATCGAAATGGTACGCAAAGACAGAAGCCCATATTTGGTAGCACTTGGCGATAAAAAACTTGAACACTTCTTAAATCGCAAAAAATTTGAAGCCGCAAACGTAGGCTGGTACTACAGTCAGACAAAAAGAGCCGTGATTGTGAAATATCCAAATCCTAAAAGCAATACTGCTCTAACTGTTTCATTTGAAAACTTCGATTTAATAGGTATGTAATATGTTGGTAAAAAAATTTTTATCGCTCGAAAAGACAGGTAACGGCTACATTATTCACTGTGATAACGCTGATGTAATGCTTATCTTTATGACGCAGGATATAATAAGAATTCGTGTATCTTTTGCGCGAGATTTTATTGAACATTCTTATGCGTTAATCCATACAGCTTGGGAAGATAGATTGGATTCCCTTTTAAGTAATGAGCGAGAACGAGTTATAGCCCTTGATGTTCACTATGAAGAGACAGAGAAGACTCTGAAATTTTTTACACAAAAATTACAACTTGTAATTAAAAAAATGCCCTTCTCTTTTTCTTTGTATAATGAAGATGGAATTTGTATATATCGCGATTTACCCGAACGTGCTTTTGAGAGTGATCAGCTTGGCCGCTTGACTCATTATTCTTGTATGGACAGGGATAAAGACCACTTCTTTGGCTTCGGTGAAAAAACAGGCTATCTTGATAAAAAAGGCCGAAGAATGCGCATGTCGCCTAAAGATGCAATCGGACATGACCCAGAAAACGGCGATCCAATGTACAAGCATATCCCATTTTATATTCGCGTAAACGAGGACAATATCCACGCTTTAGGCCTATTTTACAATAATTCCTACGATTGTGTTTTTGACATGGGGCAAGAAATCAGCGGCTATTGGGAGCGATATTGTTATTACCAAACTGACGACGGTGACATAGATTTATTTCTAATTAACGGCCCCGCAGTCAGTGACGTAATCGAGCGTTATACTTGGCTGACTGGAAGAACAATTTTACCAACTAAACAATCGTTAGGTTATTGTGCCTCAACAATGTATTATGCGGAGCTTGAGCAGGACTGCGACAAGGAAATTTACAACGTGATTCAAAAACATTTGCAAGAAAAGATTTACATTGATAATTTTTGGCTCGCGTCCGGCTATTCTTCAGGCGAAAATGACGGCCTGCGCTACACTTTTAACTGGAATGAAAAGCGATTTCCCAACCCTGAAGAATTTTTGAGTAAAATGAACTCATTGGGCATTAATGTAATTTGTAATTTGAAGCCAGGAGTTCTGAAAAATCACCCGTACGCTGATTTTTATCATAATAGAAACGCTTTTATTAAAACACCAGACGGACAAAATGATTATTACGGTCGTTGGTGGGGTGGTGAAG
This sequence comes from uncultured Synergistales bacterium, assembly GCA_905236605.1. Taxonomy (GTDB): domain Bacteria; phylum Synergistota; class Synergistia; order Synergistales; family Aminobacteriaceae; genus JAFUXM01. The sequence continues at coordinate 9,977 of CAJORD010000121.1, forward strand.
GGCGTTTTATAGACTTTACAGGAAGCGCCGGACGCGATGCTTGGCGAGTTTTGCTCGAAGATAATATTTTACGCAAAGGCACAAAAACAGTTTGGAACGATAATTGCGAGATGGACGGAGTGGAAGACCGCGAAGCGCGTTGTGATTGCGAAGGTTTTGGCGGCACAATGGCAGAGCTCAAGATAATTCATTCAAACATGATGGCTTATACCGCCATACAAGCAATTAAAAATGTATATCCAAATGAAAGGCCTTATGTGATAAATCGCGCGGGCTTTGCTGGCATCCAGCGTTATGCGCAAGTTTGGGGCGGCGATAATCTCACAGATTGGCGAACTTTAAAATTCAACATTGCAACGATTATGGGAATGGGATTATCAGGTTGTGCAAACATGGGCTGCGACATTGGCGGCTTTGCTGGCCCCGCTCCTGAAGCCGAGTTGTTGCTACGTTGGATACAAAATGGAATTTTCCAACCTCGTTTCACTCTTAATTCTGCAAACGACGATAACACCGTAACTCAGCCATGGATGTACGAAGAAAATTTGCCGTTTGTACAAAAAGCCTTTGAACTTCGTTACAAGATGTTGCCGTACATTTATTCTTTAATGTATGAAGCAAGCCTTGATGGAGCGCCGGTTATGCGGCCGTTGTTCATGGAATTTTCGAATGATACAAACTGCTGGAAAGATACAAATTTGACCTTCATGTTCGGACCGTCTGTTCTAGTCGCGAACGTGCTTGAGCAGGGCGCTACAACTCGAAAAATTTATCTTCCCGCCGGTTCAAAGTGGTATCACATGAACGACAACTTCAAAGCCTACGATGGCGGACAAAATATTGAAATTCCTGTATCTCTTGAAAGTATCCCAATGTTCATGCGCGGAAATGCAATTTTCGTTACAAGCGATGACGTAAAGCGAATAACGTTGGATACAATGAAACAGCTTGATATTATCGTGGCTGCTGATTCTGACTGCTCTTTTACGTTCTACGATGACGATGGACATACAGAAAATTACAAGCGCGGCGAATATTTCAAAATGGAAATTTCTCTGCGTTCCGGCGATCGCAAAATTGTATCTTTCGATAAGAGCGGCGATTATCCTTGCACGATTGAGAAATTTACAATGAAATTAATAAGTAAGAACAAGGGTGCTTATTGGGTCAGCGTTGACGGCGAAAAAATTCCGCGCTTCCTGGTACGTGATAACTGGCTCGAAGCTGAATCAGGTTGGTATTACAATCTATCCGACAGAACAATTTGGATAAAATTCCTTAATCCTGCAAAAAATAATTTTGATGTCGTAGTATCGACCGAAAAATTTGACTTAATAGGCATGAACGAAGAATAGATTTTTAATTTTCCAACTTCTGGACAATTTGTCCAGAAGTTATTTTTATTTTTGAAGGTGTTAAAAGAAAAGATGAATGATTATAAATACTGCGCCGCAATAGTTCACAATGAAAAAACAATCCGCGATTTATACAAAACGCAATATTACGCTTATGACAAAGTGAGAATTGTATCTCGCTTCTTGCTTGGTTTTGCAATGATAATCACGGCTGCCGCGTTCTCGATTCCATTTTGGGCAAAGGGAATTTTACTATTAATCGGTGCTTGGCTCGTATCAACTCCGGATTTTCCCGCGCAAGTGATCGCAGAAAAAAATATTTCCGCACGAAAAGCACTGCTCCCCGCAATGACTTATGAATTTTACAGTGACTTTTTTACAATTTCCGTAGAAGGCGAAGGCAAGGCAAAATTTTCTTACAACAAAATTACATTGCTGATTCAAGATTCAAATTACTTGTATTTATTCATTTCTAAAAATTCCGCGTGCATGATTGATAAATCAACTTTGAAAAGTCAAAACGCTAGAGACTTCGTTAATTTCATCGAAGCGAAAACAAAATTAAAATTTCGGACGCAAAAATCTTTTATTTCTATGAATTTTCAAGATTTAAGAAAAGAAATTGGGATTTAATTTTTTAATTTGGAAGTTTTGGAGGCGGCACCCAGATTCGAACTGGGGGTAAAGGATTTGCAGTCCTCTGCCTTACCACTTGGCTATACCGCCTCGTAACGAAAGCTAATTTTATCAAAGATTAATTTTTCGGTCAAGACTTAATTTATTTTTGTAAGCAGACCTGCAAATTCTTACAAGCCTGCTCTTAGCCATCTGTGACAGATAAAAACTCAGCGAGCTAACTCCATAATTATTTTCACAAACTCTGACATCGAAACGCCGACAGCGGCAGCAGCCTTTGGTACAAGACTTGTAGCTGTCATGCCGGGAGCGGTGTTGACTTCAAGAATATAAGCGTCGTCGTTTGAAAGTCTGAAATCCGCGCGGCTATATCCCGAACAGCCTAAGACTTCATGAGCTTTGACCGCCATTTCTGAAATTTTTGCGGCTGCTTCTGAATCAATTTTTGCCGGGACTATGTATTCTGTCGCGCCTTTAGTGTATTTGTTCGTGTAGTCATAGAAGCCGTGATGCGGAACTATCTCGATTAACGGCAACGCTTCAATTTTCCCCTCACGTTCCCAAACTGCGGCCGTAATTTCGCGACCATCAATATATTTTTCAATCAAGACTTCGCCGACGTAACTTTTTTTTGCAAGATTAACGGCTTCGATTAAATTTTCTTTCGTAGCGTCCTTTAATATTGAAATTCCGACGGTGCTTCCGCCTGCGCTAGGTTTGACGACAACGGCACGACCCAATTTTGAAATTATTTCTTCGGGATTGTCTGACCACGTAAGACCTTCGGGAATTTTGATTCCGTTGTCTTTGAATAAATCACAGGCTTTAATTTTGTTCATTGCGAGCGCGCTTGCCCTTGAGCCGGAGCCAGTGAAAGGAATTTTCATATCTTCAAGAGCCGCTTGCAAAATTCCGCCTTCGCCCCAATCGCCGTGCATAGCGATAAAGACGCCTTCAAAATCTTTTACTTTGTCGATTTCATTCATCGAACGTAAATCAATCATAGCTGCGTTAAAGCCAGCTTCGTTCAGAGCGTCGCATACAGCTTTGCCACTTCTTAAAGAAACTTCGCGTTCTTGCCCGTCGCCTCCACATAGGACAGCGATTTTTTTTCCAGTGAACATTTAATTTTTCTCTCCATGTAAAAATAAAAAAAATAAACCCGGAAGATTTTTTTAATCCTCCGGGCTAATTATCTCAAAATTTTATAGAATTTTGAAATTATTTTTAAGTCTTAAATAAAAATTTTTTCAGTCTATCAATGATATTATTTTTCTTATATCCATTTTCATTATTTTCAGTTTTTGCTAGCGGCTCATATTGCTCATAAAATTCTTCGCTCGTAATTTTTGTATCAAAGCCGCCTATAATTTTTTCGTATTGATGCGTATTTCTTCCAGTATACTCTAGGCTTGCGTCTTCGTATCGTTTGAAGTTATAAATTGCGTCGTTCATTAAAGCCGGATTAAACACGCCGATCGAATTTAACAAATCGAAGTCTTTAATTTCAAGTCCTGTTACTCGAGTAAAGAGTCTTGAATCTATTTGTGTGATAATATCTTTCAAATTTTCTTCGCGCTCGTCGGTCAGATACATGAAAATCGGAATGCGTGTACAGAATTTTATTAACTTCTCTCGAATTTCAGTGCGTTTTTTTCGTAATGCTTTTTCTTCTTCTGATAGTTTTTTCTCGAATTTTGGGGAAGGATTCCCTTGCCTGGCTTTCTTAATTTTTTCTGACTCGTTAATAATCGTGGGAATTTCTTTGTTTAGAGCGCGTAAGCCTTCAATTTTTTCTAATGCCGCCAGTGCTTCGGGATTATCCAAAATTCTTGCTAAAGTTGCGTTGTCTACATTCACAAGCAAAGCTGATTGCCAACGTCGTGCAAGCAAAGTCGCTGATGTCCCCGACATTACTATATCCAAAATATCTTGCGCGTTTATCTCTCTCATAACTGCGCCGTCGTATGCAAGGACAGGAAGGAAATTTATAAATTCAGCAACTTTTTTCTCAGGCGTATCTTCGTCAACATTCAGCTGGCACGAATAATCGGCGATCTGTTTCAACGCTCTCTCAATCGCGAAGTCAAATATATAACATTCTCGCTTTATCACAAGTTCGTTATTTGAGTCGTCCCTCAATGTCCAAGGCGATTGCACTCGAAAAGCTGTTTGAAAATATGTTTCCGGAGTTTTCAAATTTCGTAGCATAAACACCCCTGACCACGCGCTCACGGTTACGCCGGTTGTGAGTTTGCCACATGATAATGTAATTGTCTTTGTTTCAAAAGGATTATCAATAGCTTCTAACACTGGCGGCAAAGCATCAAGCCCGACTCCGGCCTTAGTTCCGGCACATACAATTATTTTGTAATCATGAAAAAATTTATCTTCGTTTAACAAATTGTACATTGCGTAGCATGAAGCTACATCTGGCAAAAACCAAAGAGTATGCCTCAAAATTTTCAAAAGTCTTGAATCAGAAAACGGCATTGGCGGTCTTCGTTGTCCTAATGTAATTTCTGAATCGTGAATCAAATTTAGCCATCTTCTAACATAATCTTCATATAAAAATCTTGAATCTTCAATCTTTGTGCCCTTCGGATTCTTC
>CAJORD010000122.1 GCA_905236605.1 uncultured Synergistales bacterium
AAAACGTATTGTTCTCTTATCCCAACCTCAGGGGCGGAAATGCGTTCGTTGTTAGGAAATCCGATATAAAATCTGAAAATCCGGGAGTTTATAAAAGTCTTCATGAACTTGAAAGAAAGAGAATTGGCGTTCAAACAGGGACACTCAGCACAACACTAGTCGCTGAAAAACTTCCGAATGCAAAGATTGAATATTTTGACGCGCTTTCCGACATATTGATCGCGTTGAAGGCAGGAAAAGTTGACGCATTGGCCTGTACAATATTTGCGGCAAGAGACATGATGAATAATAACGACGATGTAATTTATTTAGATCAGTGGTTACGAACTAGCGATCTTTCTCCGATGTTCACTAAGTCTGACAAAGGCAAAAAAATTTGCGAAGAATATGGCGAATTTCTGAAATCCCTGTGGGGCAACGGCACTATGAAAAATCTTGAATCAATATGGCTCGGAAAAGACGACAGCAAAAAAATCATCAAGGATTATTCAAATCTTCCTGCACCGAACGGAATTTTGAAAATGGCCGTTGATACTTCATGGCCGCCATTGGCTTACGTCAAGGACAACAAAGTCGTAGGCTATGATATTGACATAGCTGTAAGATTTTGCGAGGCACACGGTTATGGCCTAGAAGTTATCCCGATGAGTGTTTCTGGCTTTGTCGCTGCGATACAGTCAGGCAAGTGTGATTTTTCTCAATCCATTAATTTTACTGAAGAACGCGCAGAAGTTACGCTCTTTCCGTCGACTCCTTCGGCTCATGCCGGAAACGTCATCGTAGTTTTGAAAGATGAGAATTCACAATCGGCAAGTTTTCAAGAATTAGCTGGTAAAAGAATCGGAATTATTTTAGGCGCAAACCATGATATTTTTGTTGCTGAAAAAATCCCTGATGCTCAGATTGAATACTTTAATGATCTCAGTGCCATAACGCTTGCCCTTCAGACTGGTAAAATTGCCGCTTTCACAAATACCCTTCCGACAGCAATATACATGACGCATGAGCATAAAGATATATCTTATATTTCTGAACCGCTCGAAAACACGTACACTTATTCGGCGTTCACTAATTCCGATAAAGGTCATAAAATTTGCGATGAGTATGCTGAGTTTATAAAATCTTTGTGGGATAATGGAACTATTAAACGGCTTTCGGACAAATGGATTTACAGTGAAAATGAGCAGCTCCGAACGATTGAAGATTATTCAAAACTTCCAGCGGATAACGGCATTCTCAAAATGGCAATAGATACAGGCCGTATGCCGTTTGCTTACGTAAAAGATAATAAAATCACAGGCTATGACATAGAAATCGCGTCAATGTTCTGTAAGTTCAAAGGTTACGGGCTTGAAGTCTATCCTATGGATTTTGCAGGAATTTTAGGCTCAATAAAAACGGGCAAATGCGATTTAACCGGCAGTATAACACGGACGGAAGAACGGGCTGAAACCATGTTATTCTCGCCTGTCCCTAACGCTGAAACTCCGATAGTGTTAATTGTAATGAAGTCCGCCGAAACCGCCCAATCTGCTGAGACGGATAGAAATAATTTTCTTGATGAACTCAAAGCAAGTTTTGAGAGAACATTTCTTCGTGAAGACAGATATAAACTTTTCATCGACGGAATAATTAACACGTTAATAATTACTACGCTTTCAATAATTTTTGGAACAATTCTTGGTTTTGTTGTTTATCTTTCATGCCGAAGCGGAAGCGTTATAGCGAATTTAACAACAAAATTTTTCGTCTGGCTGATTCGTGGTATGCCTATGGTCGTGCTGTTGATGATTTTGTATTATATCGTTTTCGGAAAAGTCGATATAGCGGGAATATGGGTAGCTATCATTGCATTCACTTTAACATTTGGCTCGGGCGTGTATGGAATGCTTGTTGCTGGAGTCAAAGCCATAGACCCCGGACAGCTTGAAGCGGCTTACGCGTTGGGCTTTACAGATTGGAGAGCATTTTTCACGATTATTCTTCCGCAGGCGGCCTTGCACTTCATGCCGACATATAAAGGCGAAGTCGTTGCGCTTATCAAGGCGACTGCTATTGTCGGATATATCGCTGTTCAGGACTTGACGAAGATGGGCGACATCGTGAGAAGCAGAACTTACGAGGCATTTTTCCCATTAATCGCTGTTGCCATAATATATTTCGTGCTTGCGGGAATGTTAAATATTTTTGTAAACGTCATTCACAATCGAATCAGGCCGGAAAAAAGAACGAAGAGCGATATATTAAGGGGGATTGAAATTCATGATTAAGCTCGAACATGTAAAAAAAGTTTATCCAAACGTTACGCCCCTCGCGGACGTTAGCACGGAAATTCACGACGGAGACGTAATATCTGTAATCGGGCCTTCGGGGACAGGCAAAAGCACTCTTTTACGCTGCATAAATCTTCTTGAACGACCTGACGGCGGCAAAATTTTTCTTGATAACGAAGAAATCACGTCGTCTAAAAGCAACGTTTCCAAGATAAGGCAAAAAATGGGAATGGTGTTTCAGTCATTTAATTTGTTCGGACATCTTACGGTCATTGAAAATATTATGCTTGCTCCTGTGAAATTAAAAGGCGTCAGCAGACAAGACGCTTTTGATAATGGCATGAAACTCTTGCGTCAAGTCGGACTTTCTGAAAAAATGCTGAATTATCCTCACGAACTTTCAGGCGGTCAGAAGCAGAGAATCGCAATCGCCCGTGCGCTGGCAATGGATCCGAGCGTCATACTTTTTGATGAGCCTACAAGCGCACTTGATCCCACTATGGTCGGAGAAGT
>CAJORD010000123.1 GCA_905236605.1 uncultured Synergistales bacterium
ACATTCGCCACACTTGCTACAATGACGGTGCTTCGTAAAATCTTTCATGCGCTTTTCAAATCTCCTATAATTTTTGATGCTTCTTGTCGTGTTATATTTGAGACGTCATAGCCACGCCGCCGAAGAAAATAAATCTGCTTTTCTGTAGGTGGCTGCGGAGCAAATAGACGTGTCAAAACTTGCCCCGCCTCAAACTTCGTTAAATTGCTGACGTCAAAACCTTTAACTTTCTTAGCGATTATGGCCTTCTGCTTTTCCGACGCTGGATAGCTTCCCCAGCCCTTTGCTAAATCTAAGTCCCATAATTTACGCTGTTCAGAATAATCACGTTTTAATAGCTCATATACAGCATCGAAAACTTTTTGAGCAGGTTCAGGCCGTCCGAGCCATTCGATACGTCCTAAACTATCTTCAGGCGGCAAATGAATATCTTGAACAACCATAGTTCCGTCAGCCATTTTGAAGAAATTGATCCCGTGCATATCGTAATTGTTGCGCTTCGCCCAAAGTTCGACACGATGGACATTTCTAATCCAGACTTCCGGCCTGTCCTGAAAATCTTCAATTATTTCTGGCAAGTCAAATAAATCGCCTTGAACTTTTTCTCGCATTTTGGGCGGAACGTCATTAATATCTAAACCGAGCAAAGAGGGAGCTGTGCAAAAATCGGCTTCGGCACCAACACAGTCAATTAACAAAGCGTACTCTTTGCCAGGGTAAAGACGAACAGAACGCCCTACCATTTGGATATAAAGACTGATATTTTTTGTCGGCCTTGCCATGATGACGGTCTGAATGTTCGGTAAATCTGTCCCCTCCGTGAAAATCATGCAATTTGTAAGGCATGGAATTTCGCCCTCGCTGAACGCTTTGACAATTTCAGTTCTATCTTCACCGCCTCGAACGGCGACAGCGCCAGGAATTAAACGCGCTAAATTTTCGGCATGAGATACAGACGCGCAGAATATTAAGCATGGCGGCTTAGCATATAATTTGTAGACTTCAGCGATAGCTTCATTTGCAGATTCGATATTGACAGCGCGATCTAGTGCTTCAGGCGCATAATCGCCCAGTCTCATGGCAACGCGCCGCAGGTCATAGCCAATTTCAGCGCGCAGGCAATGAATATCGCTCAAATAACCGTTCTCAATGCCCCAGCGCATGTTCCGCTCGAAGATTATGTCTTGATAAATTTCTTTTAAGCCTATGCCGTCATTTCGGTTAGGCGTTGCGGTAAAACCTAAGTGTAGACGCGGCTTGAAATAATTATAAATTTTGCGGTACGTCGGAGCGGTCGCGTGATGGCAGTTGTGAACAAGAATGCCGTTCGCAAAATAGTTATTCAAGCCTTCGACTTCGAGATTGTAGACATAATTATTCGCTCCTTTAGGAGTTATTTGTTCAAGTTTTGTTATAATCTCAACTGGATTAGTTCTAGATAATAGCCTATCTCCCAGTCTTAATAAATATGCGGGAATATAACAATTATTCTCCATCTCAAAAAATGGATGATTAAATGTGCATATAATCCTATCATTTATTTTTATTAGCTTTGACGGCATAGGTTTGGTAAATACATGAGTAATTTTTCTCATTTCAAATTTCAAAGTCTCATGATTAAAAGCAGTTACATATTCACCAACTTGCAAATCTTTTATCTTTATTCCATCTACAAGAGTTGAACCAACGAAGCATTCGTCAGTAACTAGCACATCAAAATCATCAGGCTGAAATTTATCAAGTCGTCGAACAAGACTTTGAACAGACGCACTAACTACTTCTTCGCCATGCGAAGTTTCCTCCGCCTGCTCGACGCCGAAAGAACAATCAAAATATTTTTCTGGCTGGTGAACAAGTTCATCACGGTGCGAGAGAATTAGCATTCTGCCACGGCGAGGAATACGAGACATACAAACCGTCTTCCCAGCACCTGTAAACAAACAGATAACATAAGCCCCCGACGCTGGAATAGAGTCGAGAGCCTCCTGCTGATAGGGTCGTAATTGAATTTCTTTCATGAATACACTCCTTAAACATTCTAATTTGTACACGAACCGCATTTTTTACAACGCCAGTAGCCTTTCATTAATTCCAGTTCGCCACCACATTTGCATTTATAGAAATCAGGATTTGCCTGCTTCTCTTGTTCCAACATTTCTAAAAACATCGCTTTTTCTTTGCCTTTTGCCATTGCTATGATACTG
>CAJORD010000124.1 GCA_905236605.1 uncultured Synergistales bacterium
ATTGTCGAGATAAGTTTGCCTCACACTGAATTTGCAATTTCAACTTATTACTTAATCGCTCCGGCAGAGGCGGCAACCAATCTTGAACGCTATGACGGTGTAAGTTACGGCGCAAGAGTTGACGGCGCGGACGTTGTGGATATGATGACCAACACGCGCACAGAAAAATTTGGCGAAGAAGTCAAGCGCAGAATTATGATTGGCAACTACGCACTCAGTGCAGGTTATTATGACGCTTACTATTTGAAGGCTTTGAAAGTTCGGACGCTGATTCAGAAAGATTTTACTGACGCTTTCAAAAATGTTGATGTAATTCTTGCGCCGACTGCTCCGACTGCCGCATTTAAAATCGGCGAAATGATTTCTGATCCGCTGAAAATGTATTTGCAAGATATTTGTACAGTGCCGCTCAACTTGGCAGGATTGCCGGGAATTTCTATACCTTGCGGTTTTACAAAAAATAATTTGCCGATTGGGTTTCAGCTTATCGGCAAAGCATTGGACGAAGGGACAATTTTGCGTGCGGCATTTACTTATGAACAAAATCAAAACTTCGCAGGACAAATTGCCGACTAAATTTATTTCTTGACACAAAAAATATTCAAAGGTATAATCTCCTTTACCGTTTATTTATGGTGGGGGGATTTTATTCTTTTGAATGAGAAAATTTTTTTAATCTTTTGCACCAAAACGTGGATAAAAAGTTTTTTATATTGCCGGAGGAGTGATTGATTTAATGTTTAATCCTGTTCAAGTTGGCAAAAGGACTAGAACGAGATACAGTTACGCCAGAATCAAAGAAGTGATGACAATTCCGCATCTCTTGGATATTCAGCGTAATTCTTACGATTGGTTTATCAGGGAAGGCGGTCTGGCTGAAATCTTGAAGGACATTTCGCCGATCTCAGACTTCACCGGCAGTCTTAAGCTGTTTTTTGAGGATTTCAAACTCGGTAAACCTAAGTATTCTCTCGATGAATGTAAACAGCGCGACGGTACTTACGCTGCTCCTATCAGAGTCAAAGTCAGACTCGTCAACGAAGAAGCTGATGGCGAAATTAAAGACATAAAAGAACAAGAAGTCTTTATGGGCGATTTCCCTCTCATGACCGATACCGGCACCTTCGTTATCAACGGCGCAGAACGTGTCATTGTTTCGCAACTCGTCCGCTCGCCCGGTGCCTACTTCGATTCTTCCATCGACCAAACAGGTAAAAAAATCTTCAACGCTACTATTATTCCTAACCGCGGCGCATGGATTGAACTCGAAACCGATTCCAATGACTCTATCGCTGTCAGAATCGACCGCACCAGAAAAATGCCTGTTACCTACTTCCTCCGCGCTCTAGGCTTTGAGTCAGATGACGATATTCTTGACCTTTTCGATAATAATCCTATCATTGCTCACGAAATCGAGCGCGACTCCGACGTTAAGACTAAAGAACGCGCCTTAATCGAAATTTATCGTCGTCTTCGCCCGGGGGAACCTGCCACTAAGGAAAATTCTGAACAACTCCTTAATTCCCTCTTCTTCGACCCGCGTCGCTATGATTTCGCTGCTGTCGGGCGTTATAAAATTACTAAAAAACTTGGGCTTAAACGTCGCCTCTTAGGTAAAACCCTTGCTGAAGATATTGTAGATCAAGAAACCGGCGAAATCCTTATTCCTGCCGATACTACTGTCACTGAAGACATCCTGAAGGTTTTCGACGGCGGTCAAGAAGCTGATATTTTCAACCTTCCTGTCGATGATTTGCGTAGAGGTTTCTATCTGCCTGTCAAAGTTAAAATTAAATCCGACTCCGCCGATTCCTACACCTTGCTTTGTTCTCCGGAACTATCCATCTCCGATAACCGCACTATTTGCGTCGCTGATATTGTTTCCGCTATAGGCTATCTCCTCGACCTCATGCACGGCTTCGGTAATACTGATGACATTGACCACTTAGGTAACAGGCGCGTTAGATCCGTCGGCGAACTTCTACAAAATCAATTCCGCATCGGTCTCGCCAGAATGGAACGCGTCGTCCGCGAACGTATGACTATCCAAGACAGCGAAATCATCACCCCTCAACTACTTATCAATATTCGTCCTGTCGTCGCCGCCATCAAAGAATTTTTCGGCTCAAGTCAACTTTCGCAGTTTATGGATCAACATAATCCTTTGTCTGAACTTACTCATAAACGCAGACTGTCTGCACTCGGTCCCGGGGGTCTGTCGCGTGAACGTGCAGGCTTTGAAGTGCGCGATGTTCACAACTCACACTACGGCAGAATGTGTCCTATCGAAACTCCTGAAGGTCCCAATATTGGTCTTATCGGTTCGCTGTCGAATTATGCGCGTGTCAATCGTTACGGCTTTATGGAAACCCCTTACAGGAAAGTTGATAAACTCAATCACAGAGTTACCGATGAAGTCAGATACATGACTGCCGACGAGGAAGAAGTTTTGACTATCGCGCAAGCTAATGAACCCCTTGATGAAAATGATTGGTTTGTTAACGAACGTGTCACTGCCAGATTCAACCAAGAAACTACGTTGGTTCGACGCGAAAAAGTAGATTACATGGACGTTTCCCCTAAGCAAGTTGTTTCAATCGCAACGGCAATGATTCCTTTTCTTGAAAATGATGATGCAAACCGTGCACTTATGGGGGCAAATATGCAACGTCAAGCCGTGCCGCTTTTGAAGACGCAAGCTCCGTTGGTTGGTACAGGTATGGAATATAAAGCTGCTTGTGACTCCGGCGTTATGGTTTTGGCTAAAAAAGCAGGTGTCGTTACAAAAGTCGATGCAGGAACTATCACTGTTGAAAATGATGACAAAAC
>CAJORD010000125.1 GCA_905236605.1 uncultured Synergistales bacterium
GGGGGGGCGGGAGAGTTGAGGGTGCGGCATTTGCTCACTCTACTGTAACGCTCTTGGCCAAATTTCGTGGCTTATCGACATCGAGCTTTCGTGCGACTGCGACATAATAACCGAGTAGCTGCAACGGAATTACAGCGAGGCTTGCGGCGAAGTGTTCGTCGGTTTCAGGAATGTTGAAAATAAAATTGGCTTCGTCTTTCAGAGCTTCACAGCCCCGTGTCGCGATGATCAACAAAAATCCTCCGCGGCTTCTAGCTTCGAGCATGTTGCTTGCGATTTTTTGATAAAGATTTTTCTGCGTCATTATTCCGGCCACTAGCATTCCTTTTTCGATAAGACTTATAGGCCCGTGTTTCATTTCGCCGGCGGCTATGGCTTCCGAATGAAGATAACTGATTTCTTTCATCTTTAGACTGCCTTCCATTGCGACAGCGTAGTCAATGTTTCTGCCAAGATAGAAAGCGTTTCGAGCGTTCACGAATTTATAGGCGAGTTCTTCGAGAACTTCTTTCTCGTCGAGAATCTCATCAATTTTTTCTGGCAACGCTTGAATTTCAGCGATCAATCTTTCGACTTCCGCATCGTCAATCACGCCTCGGACTTTTGCAAACTGAATCGCGAGAACGTAACACGCTATTAACTGTGCACTATATGCCTTCGTCGTAGCGACTGCGATTTCAGGCCCGGCCATCGTATAAAAAACACTGTCGGCTTCGCGTGCTATCGTGCTTCCAACAACGTTGACTATAGCAAGAGTTTTGATTCCGTTGTCTTTTGCGCGCCTCATAGCTGCGAGAGTGTCAGCCGTCTCTCCAGATTGTGAAATTATTATCGCGAGAGCGTTTTTATCGAGCGGCATGTTTCGATAACGAAATTCTGAAGCCAATTCGATTCGTACAGGAATTTTCGCGAGGTCTTCAATCACGTATTGAGCAACGGCCCCGGCGTGATAAGCTGATCCGCACGCGATTATATAAATTTGTGAAACGTCTTTAATATTTTCGTCGGCCAATCCCAAATCTTCAAGATTAATTTTCCCCGAATGATAAACAGAACCGAACGTGTCTTTGACGGCGCGAGCCTGCTCGTGAATTTCTTTCATCATAAAATGCTCAAAGCCGCCTTTTTCGGCTGCGTTCATGTCCCAAGTTACTTCGCTAAGTTCTTTGTGCTTCGCGTAGCCTTCAGTATCGAAGAATCGAACGACGCCTTTTTTAAGCTGAACGATTTCCATATTGTCAAGATAATAAACTTGTCGCGTATCTTGCAAGATTGCCGACACGTCCGACGCTAGGAACGATTCGCCTTTGCCCTGTCCCGCGATTAATGGTAAATCTTTTCGCGCTCCCCAAACTTCGCCGGGGAAATCTTTGAACAACAGGACGAAGCAGTAAGAGCCTTCGATTTTGTGAATAGCTTTGATGATGGCTTTCAAAGGATTTTTTTCTTGCTTGTAATAAAAATCAATTAATTTCACGGCTGCTTCCGTGTCAGTCTGTGAATAAAATTTATAACCGTGTTCAGCAAGTTCATTTTTAATTTCGCGATAGTTTTCAACAATTCCATTATGCACAGCTACGACTGACATATCGTCGCTCCATAACGGGTGGGCGTTTACGTCCGAAGGTTCGCCGTGAGTAGCCCAACGAGTATGACCAATTCCGCAAGTGCCGGGAACTTCTTGCCCGGATTTAATTTTTTCTTCGAGGACTTTCAAGCGCCCTTTGTTCTTAGCAATTTTAATTTCGCCGTTGTTAAGCACAGCGACGCCCGCCGAGTCGTAGCCTCTGTATTCGAGTTTGGCAAGGCCGTTTAATAAAATATCGCTTGCTTGACGGTCGCCAGTGTAGCCCAAAATTCCGCACATATATAAAAATCTCCCTTCTTTTATTTATTCACAATAAAATTTTCACATTCTAACTTTAATTTTTGGTCAGGTATAATTACAATCATTTAGAAATTTCATAAATTATACATGGAGGACTTAAGACTTGTCCCTTAGAAAAGGTCTGATAATTTTCATACTTCTGGCTTTCGGTGTCGGAGCATTGATAATTTTTAAAAGCGTCGATCATCAGACGATTCGTTCGTTGCTTGCTGCTAATAAATTAAAACTTTTGCTTGCTCTCTTCGTTGTCTTTCTTGCGTGGGTGTTTGACGCCGGGAGATTTTGCGCGCTAGCTGTGGCTGCCCACGAAAAAGTTTCTTTCCCGCTTGGAATCGTTTTAACGTGGCTGAACTATTTCGGCAGCGCTGTAACTCCAATGCAGAGCGGCGGCGGTCCGTTTCAAGTTTACGCGCTTTATAAAAGAGGAATCCCGGTCGGCAAAGGCATAGCTATAACTTTAATGCGGACGATGCTGACGATTTTAATTTTGACTCTCGCGGTGCCAGTCGCGCTCATGCTAGACCCGGGAATTTTAGAAGGCAGTCATTTCCTAAAAGGTCTTGTGTCTTACGTCTTCATTGTAATTTTAGCGACGTGGGCTTTTGTCGCGTTCACAATTATCAAGCCTGACATTATAAAACGTCTAGCGCGTTCTATCGTGATGTGGCTGCGCAGATTTAATTTCATGAAATCAAACAGGACTGTCATAAAAATTTTTCAATGGCTAGATCGTGAGATAGATAATTACATTTTGAATTTCAGATTAGCTTTCAACACCGGCAAACTTTGGGTAGCTCTTGCTGTAATTCTTTCGGCTCTTCACTTGCTAGCATTGTTTAGTGTATTGCCCGTCTTAATGAGCGCGGTCGGTCTGCCGTTCAGATATGCTCAAACGATAGCAGTGCAAGCTGTGTTTATGTTTATTTTATATTTTGTCCCGACGCCGGGCGCTAGCGGAGTTGCTGAAGGTGGAGGCGCATTGCTCTATTCAATCTTAATGCCTTCAAACATGGCCGGCATAATGTCTTTAATATGTCGATTCTTCACAGATTATATTTCAATTTTTATGGGCGTTGTCGTAGTTGTGCGAATGCTTGGTTGGGGCGTCAGCGAAAATCTTCACAAAGGAGCTTCGGTTGAAGATGCGTGAGTGGATTTTTAAAATGCGCGGCGGACTATGGACACTATTATTTTTAATAATTTTGTTCACGGCTAAAAAAACTTCTTTGAATCAAATTTTAATTGCGCTTGCGTTCATAATTGCGGGACAAGTCTGGCGATGTTGGGCGGTGGGTTTCATTGGCTTATATCGCGGCGAGAACGTCAAAGCTCAAAAACTTGCAACGACCGGGCCATATGCTCTGATGCGGAACCCGTTATATTTCGGAAATTTTTTAATCGGACTAGGCTGGGCGATAATCGCCGGGGCTTATGCGATTGTGATTTTTATTTTAAGTTTTTATGTTTTATATAATCTAGCTATAATTCCTCATGAAGAAAATTTTTTGCGTTCTAAGTTCGGCTCTGAATACGAAAATTACTGCGCGAACGTCAAACGATTTTATCCCGCGAAGTTCAAATTTGAAAATCTCAAAGGGAATTTTGATTCAAAAATTTTAATGCGCAGCGAAATTCATACGATAATTTCCACGGTCATTGGCACGGCAATAATATTAGCTGTGTGCTATACTTGATTGCTTTTTAATTTAATAAAGGAGGTTGAGAGACCATGGAACAAAACGAAATTCCAAAATCAGGAACAGGCGGCAAGAAAGTCAACAGGAAACAACAACCCGAGATGATGATGAGTGAATTTTTATCTGCAATTTCCGAAACAGAATACCCAGAATATATTCTTGAAGCCGTCAAAATTGTCCGCGAATGGATGAACGACGCTATTAATAATAAGAAAGAAAACGAAGATTCAGAACTTCACGATATGCTTGCGGAGTTTTTCGGGCACGAGTTCGAGGACGAATCAGGGAACCTCGACGACCTTTATAGACGTTTGAGCGCGATCGAAGATTTCGCCGACCTTATCCCAAGTTCAAAAAAATCAGATGGAAAATCCGACACAATAATAATAAGTCTCGCGCCTCCCGATTACGAAGGAGGACTCCGGGCCGCCATCGACCACGCAGCAATATTCAGCCGTGGAAAATGTCGAAGAGTTTGGATAATCAGCGATTCGTTTGTCCTCGAGGAAGTCGTCAGATTTATTCCGCATGTTGACGCGCTCGCAGAACAAGAAATAAGTTTAAGATTTTTACTTGTAACGCCGTGGGGCTGGGTCGAATTGCCACTAAGCGGCGCGACAGCTTCAAAGCAGCAATTTCTATGGCGAACTGACACCCCAAAAACGAAA
>CAJORD010000126.1 GCA_905236605.1 uncultured Synergistales bacterium
AGGACTTACGCCATGTTCATATTCGTCGAAAATTCTACGAACGACTTTCGCTTCTTCTTCAACAATGATGTACTCTACACCATCTTTCTTTATAAAACCATAAAGTCTCGTCCAGCTCACATATCCATTTCGTGCCCGCATACGAATTCCTCGCTTGACTCGTTCGGATATATTTCTGCTTTCTTCCTGCGCAAACGCACTCATGATAGTTAGAAACATTTCTGAATACGGTGCTCCAGTGTCAATTTGCTCTTTTTCAAACTGAACGCTGATTCCCAATTCTTTTAATTTCTTCAGAGTTTCTATAACTAGCACCGTGTTTCTTGCAAATCTTGAAATACTTTTCACAAGTATAATATCAAATTTGTGTTTCCTGGCATCTCTCATCATTTTCTTAAACGCTGGTCTATTTGCATTTGTGCCTGTAGCTTCAGAATCTGCATAAATTCCTGCAAAAATCCATTCGGAATTTTTCATAATTTTTTCCGTTGCAAGCTCAATCTGATTATCCTGGCTTCCTTGCTGGCTATCAAACCCCGTAGAAACACGACAGTAAGCACAAACTCGCTTCTTCATTTTAACGCGCTCTTCGTACTTCCCAGAGTCTAATATGTCGACCTGGCATTCTTGGAATATATTTTTTTACAGCAAGCAGCATCGGATCTTCATTTGCAATAGCCTGAACCATATTCACACCGTCAAAGCACTCTTGGCCAGCAAGCTGTTTATCTCGTATCATTTGCGTGATTATTTTCCAAAGTTCGCGACTTATCATTGGCTCGTGATGATTTTCAACATAATATTGGTCTTCTATTTTATTATTAGGAACACATCTTCGGCCTCTCCCAGCTATATTCATTACGACGGTTTTATTAGTAAGAATATCTCCAACATAGACTTCAGAGAGTAGCAACGACTTAACCATATGAGAGTTCCATTTTCGTTTTGTGCTGTCTATCTGCTCAAATTGGTTTAGACGCCTAGCAATCTCAGTAAACGAATATCCGTTCGCTGCCATAAGATAAGCTAGCTTGACACGTATAGCCTGCTCTGGAACAATCACCCATTCTTTTTCATCTCGCTTGTAACCATAGGCGGACTTCTGTAAAGGAGTTCCCTTCTGATTCATTGCCCTCAAAATCATCTTCACATTAGTGGAGAGATTGACACTTTCCATTTCTGCAATCGTCGCAAGAGTCGTAAGAATAACATCTCCATATCCACTTAAAGAATCAAGACTTTGTTCAAGAAAATAGACTCCAACGCCTAGACTTGTAAGCTTCCGCAAATATTCCAGAGTATCTGAAGCAGAACGTGAGAATCGGGCAATAGATTTTGTTAGAATGTAATCAATTTGTCCGTCTTGCGCATGTTTCATTAATTGCTGAAATCCATAACGCCCTTCTGTTCGCCTACCTGATTTAGCGTAATCGCCGTAAGCCCCCGCAAAAATCCAACCTTCGTGATTTTCGATCTCTTTTATAAAGAATGTTCGTTGGCTCGCATAGGAACCTTCTTCTGAGTTTTCCTCCTCTAGTGAAACTCGATAGTAAGCT
This sequence comes from uncultured Synergistales bacterium, assembly GCA_905236605.1. GTDB lineage: Bacteria > Synergistota > Synergistia > Synergistales > Aminobacteriaceae > JAFUXM01. Next base: position 1,557 of record CAJORD010000126.1, read on the forward strand.
GCTACACGAAGATTATTTTTGTTTTCAATACCGAATTTGTCGCCTAGAATAATCATGAGCTCTCTTTATTGCGTGCTGATTTTTCTTTCAGAGCGGCCCTTCTCCTTTTCCATTTTTCTTCATGGGCAGGAGTTCTGAACGCCGTATGGCCTTCCAGTTTTTTATACAAAATATTGCGAGACTTTTTATATAAAGGTCCATTCATGTCGAGCCTGGTTAGCCAACTTCGGAACCCGAATTTTTCATTGTCTCCTTCTGTTCGTTTCGCGTGAACATGTCCCTGCTTAATTGCAGTTTGATTAATTAGTGCGACTAAGTCCGTCCACGCTTTGATAACGTCAGAGTCATTAGTCTCTGGGAAGCCATTGAAAATCACATCTTTGTCATCAAAACACAAGCCAATTAGGCCTTTCCCCTCAGCTCGCCTTAGTATATCCAATACATCGTTCATGAAAATCGGACTATCGAAAAGTAATCTTTCAACAAGTTCATCAGACACCTCAAAACGACCGCCTGTCGCCTTGGAGATCAGACTCCCTTTAGAGTAAATCGTAAAAACTAAATTCTGAAGCGAAGCTGCTCTGTGTTCATTCAGCGGGAAACGAATTTCTGGCCTGATTATTTTAGGAGGCGACTCGATCAACTCATCATAACGTTCAAAATCCGATTCATGTCCTTGTTCTTCTATATCTGTTGTTTCTGCCTGAAAATAACCTTCTGACAACAGCAATTCCAGGAGCTGTTCGTCCGCATCGTCTTCGAAGCTTACTGTTCCGTCCCTCTCAAGAACAATCCCGCGGATGATATAAGCACATCTGGGCAGCTTTGTATATAGCGCACGCTCACCGGTTACGCCTTCTATATATTCGACAATGCTTTTTCTCGTTTTCTTTTGAAAAATTTGATTCATATCCATCTAAAGAATTTCGCCACGAATTATAAAAAACGCCCCTGTATTATTATTTCCGACTTTTTATTTACAACAACGCCATTCATTTTTTATTTTCTCCTTTCGAGTATATAAATTTTTCTTAATGATAACTTAAAAGAAGTGTAAAATAAAGACGTTGTAGGCGTTTATAAGCTATCTTTTCCCGCAGAGAACCTGCGCTTTAAAATGTATCTTATGATTTTAATTGGAGTTTCTTCAATTTAAATTTTATTTCTTGTCTTATAGTTCCGTCTTCGGCTTCGTCGTCTTCTATATCATAATCTACAAGTTCAAATTGCCCTTGACAATAATATTCATCAGACGATAATTTTATAAAAAGCGTGATTGTTTTCCCTTTTTGCTCGGCTTCTAAGACAGCTCTGTTTCCTCTTATGAGTTCCTGATCGCCACTTTTGCCCTCTCCAGAATAAATAAACATTCCGTCATCTGTCCAACCATCATGATAAACATAATTTTTGCGTTTAGATTCGGCTGAAGATATTAAAATTACAGATTCGTCGGTGGAATTAATGCCGCGGCCGAAACCCGCTCTTCTGATGTTAAACTGGTCTTCAATTTCTCGATAATCTTGCCTTCTGCTTGTATCGACGAAGTTGGCTTTGTCGCCAAAAATTTCTTCTAATCTTTCTTTCAGACTTTTCATTTTTTTCACCACGCTGGCTTTTATTTCTAGCTTAAATTTTCTGAAGTAACTTACTAATTATCTATTTATTTTACCCCCCCCAAAGAAAAAGTATCTCAAAATTGTATCAAATTTTTTAGAGATTCGACGGCGTTACACTCATGGTCTTGTCGATCCCGGTCATTTTGAAAATATCCATGACCTCATCGGGGACATTTATAATTTTTACACGCGAAGGATATTGTTTCGCAAGTTTGAATAAAATTCTAAGTCCAAGGCTCGAAATATAAAGCAAGTCTTTGAAATCTAAGATTACATTTTCAAGTTCGGAGTTTTGTTTTGCGAGCACGTTGTTAATTTTTTCTTCAGCAACTGGACACGTAAGATTATCAAGACTCCCGGCAATATATATAAGGCAATCATTATTTTCCCTTGCCGTTGTAATTTTAAATTTCAAATTCAACACCTGCACTTTATAAAATTTTTATCGAGATTATAACATTAAAAGAAGTGTTCGCTATCTCACTGATATAATAGCGGCGAAAAATTTTTTAAGGAGACGAGTTATTTTGAGCAGAGTTTTCAATTTCAGCGCAGGGCCAGCAGTTTTGCCCGAAGAAGTTTTGAAGACAGCGCAGGCGGAAATGCTTGAATATAAAAATTCTGGTATGTCCGTCATGGAGATGAGCCACAGGTCGAAAGACTTTGAAGAAATTTTAGAGACAGCAGAAAAAGACCTTCGCACTTTAATGAACATTCCCGAAAATTATAAAGTTTTGTTTCTTCAGGGCGGAGGCTGCACACAGTTTGCTATGGTTCCGATGAACTTGATGAAAAATAAAGTCGCCGATTATATCGTTACTGGCCAATGGTCAAAGAAAGCCGCGGCCGAAGCAAAAATTTTTGGCACGGTCAACGAAGTCGCAAGCTCAGCGGACAAAAATTTTTCTTATATTCCCGATCTTAGCGATTTGAATATTAGCGACAACGCCGACTACGTTTATATTTGCCAGAATGAAACCGTTCACGGCACTACAATTCGCGAACTTCCAAACACAAAAGGGAAAATTTTGGTCGCGGACGTGTCTTCAATGTTTTTAAGCGAACCTGTAGACGTCAGCAAGTACGGCATAATTTGGGGCGGCGTTCAAAAGAATGTCGGACCGGCCGGCGTTACGATTGTCATAATTCGCGAAGATTTGATTCGTGATGACGTCTTGCCTTTCACGCCCACAATGATGAAATATAAAACTCACGCGGATAATAATTCGCTTTACAACACTCCCCCTTGCTACAACATTTATATTTGCGGGCTAGTCTTCAAATGGCTTCTGAAACTTGGCGGGACTTCGGAAATGAAAAAAATTAATGAAGCTAAGGCAAAAATTCTTTACGATTATCTTGACGGCTCAAAAATTTTTCATGGGACTGTCGAAAAGAAAGACCGCTCGCTCATGAACGTCCCGTTTGTAACAGGAAGCAAAGAGCTTGATGCTGAATTCGTCGCCGCTGCTACTAAGGCCGGATTAAAAAATATCAAAGGTCATCGTTCAGTCGGAGGCATGAGAGCTTCTCTTTATAATGCGATGCCGATCAAAGGAGTTAAAGCGCTCGTGGATTTCATGGCCGATTTTGAGAAAGGACACGCGAAATAATGATCGAGCCAAAAGAAAGAAAAATTTTGTGTCTCAATAATATCGCGAAGGTCGGACTTGAAAAATTTCGCGCCGGGTATTCTGTAACAGAAGATATTAATGAGGCTTCAGGAATTTTAGTTCGCTCGGCCGACATGCTAAATATGAATTTCCCTGACGGACTTCGGGCAATCGCTCGCGCAGGTGCCGGCGTCAATAATATTCCGATTGATAAATGTTCAGAAGCTGGGATTGTAGTCTTCAATACGCCGGGAGCAAATGCGAATTCAGTTAAAGAACTTGTTATGGCGGGCCTGCTCTTGGCCTCACGAGATATTTACGGCGGCATTAAGTGGGTCAAAGAAAATTCCGGCGATTCAAATATCACAAAGTCCGCAGAGAAAGCAAAGAAAAATTTTGCGGGTCATGAGATTTCGGGCAAGACGCTCGGCGTTATTGGACTTGGAGCTATCGGCGTAAGAGTCGCTAATGCGGCTGTCGCGTTAGGAATGAACGTTCTTGGCTACGATCCTTACTTGTCGTTGCGTTCGGCATGGATGTTAAGCCCAGCGATTAAACATGCGGATACGGTTGAAGAGATTTACGCGGCTAGCGATTTCATTACTATTCACGTGCCGGCCATGGATAGCACTAAAAAGATGATTAACGCCGAAGCAATTTCAAAAATGAAACACGGAATTAAAATTCTAAACTTTGCGCGCGATATTCTTGTTGACGAAGCTGCACTTAAAGAAGCGTTGACCTCTGGACAAGTCGCAAAGTACGTTTCTGATTTTCCGAACTCGTTAAGCGCGAACATGTCGAACGCTATCGTTTTGCCGCACTTAGGAGCCTCAACCGAAGAAGCCGAAGATAATTGCGCGGTCATGGCGGCTGTTCAGTTGCAAGACTATCTCGACAACGGAAATATTACAAACTCCGTGAACTTCCCGGAGCTTAACGCAGGAATTTGCGGGGCTGAAGCGCGCGTCGAAATTCTTCATCGAAATATCCCGAATATGCTTTCACAAATTACTTCGTTCTTCGGAAGCAACAATCTTAATATTGAAAACTTAATAAACAAAGCGAAGGGGCAATATGCGTGCACGCTCTTAGACATTTCGCACAAGATGCCTGACGACACGACGGAGCGATTAAAAGAGATTGGCGGAGTTTTGAGGGTCAGGCGCGTGAAGGAGCGCAGTTAAAGCTGACTGATTTTAGACAGAGCCGCGCGGG
>CAJORD010000127.1 GCA_905236605.1 uncultured Synergistales bacterium
GTGGCCGAACCGATTCTAAGGCGCGCAGCAAATAAAAGAGGGTTATCGTCCGACCAACTTAAATCAGAATCCGCGAAACCGTTTACGATGCCATTCAGTGAAGCGTAAAATCTTGCTTGCGTCCAATATTTCAAATAATCATATTCGCCGCCGAGAGCCTTGACTGCTTGCTCTAAACTCGTATCCCACACGAAGCCTTTAGGATAAGGCGAATACTCGTCGCGCTTGTCCCACGTTAAAGAAAGTTCTACGGTTTGGTTCACTCCGTCCCACATCGTTAAGTCGTCAACGTAACCGGGAATTGCGTTTTTGACGTCGTCGTATTCGGTGTCTTCGTGGCGAAGCGTCAAGAACCAACTCCAATCTTCATTTGAAAATTTTTTGCCGATGCCCGCGAAGAAAGAGACACTTTTTTCATCAAATTCAAATTGCCTTCGGCCTCTGCGATAATAATATCTGTCGTCGTAAGTCCTGTAGCGCGCGCCGACTCGCCAGCCGTAAGTATTAGCGTCCATGTAAGTGCTCGCTAGTGTCAGCCAGTAAGTCGCCTCGTCGCCCTCGTTGAAGCCGGCCTCAAATAAAATTCCGCGCCCGAATAAATTTGTTTCAGTGTAAGTCAAACCGCCGGACATTCCGCTTTCAGTTCCGTAAGCGACGTTCACACCTACTGAAGCTGTGCGCTTCTCTTTAACCGTGATAATTAAATCTACAGTCTGGTCATCGTCTTCAGGTACATCGAAGCCGACGTTGACATCTTCAAAAAATCCGAGGCCTTGTAATTTTCCAAGGTGATGGCGAAATTTTGTGACGTTGAAAATATCGCCCTTGTCAATTTTTAATTCGCGCTGAATGACGTAAGTTTTTGTTTTTCGGTTGCCCTGAATGATTACGTCGCCGACGCGCGGCTCAAGAATAGTAACGTAAATATTGCCGCCTTGAATTTGAACGTCTGACACGCGCACCATGACATAGCCGTCTTTATGATAGTGTTCTTGGATTCTGTCTAAATCGTTACGGAAGAACATGCGATTAAAGACCGTGCCTTCTTGTGAAAAAACTTCTTTCATTAATTGCTCGGTTGTGTACATGGTGTTGCCAGTGAAATTTATAGATTCGATAATCGGGTTTTCCTGCACGGAGAAGACAACCGCCGCGCCGTCGCTATCAGGCCGGACATCAACATCAACAAACGAAAAGAATCCCTGATTATAAATTGCTTCAACGTCGCTCTGAATAGTGTCGCGATTAAGAAGCGTGCCGGGCTTAGTGTCAACGACGTTCAAAATATATTCGGTCGCGATATTAGGATTGCCGATAACTCCGACTGTCGTAACTTTGATTTCCGGAATTTGTTCGCCTTGGCTGGATACGTCGGCCGAAAACGCGCAAGCCGGAATTAAAATTAGCGCAATGATTATGAAAATCAAAAACTTATTTCTTGTTGCCACTTAAAAATCTCTCCCCTTTTTATTAATTAGGAATTAGGAGTGAGGAGTTAGGAATTTTTTCTTCGATGTTGGCTCCTCGTTCCTAATTTTTATTTTTTATTGCAATTTAATTACAGAACTTTTGTTCTTCAAAGCTCGTTGACCTGTCTGCATGAGCGAGAAAACTTTATCATAAGCCACGGCCTTTTGCTGCGGAGCCGGTTCGACTTTTTTAGGTGCGACTTTCTCCGGCGCAGTCGGCGAAGATTTTTTTACGTTCGCGGCGCGCGTTGGCTTTTTAGGTTTTGCGTTCACGATATTATTATCACTTGGGATTTCTATTTTTTCTTCACGAACTACGATTATCGGCTTCGCAAGCGTCAATTTGCTTTTATCATGTTCGAGAGCCGGCGCAGGAACGTCCTTAGCGATTGGAAACACTGCCAACAAAACTATAAGAGCCGCAATCGAAACGACGCGCGAAAAATTCCAGAGCCGCGAAAAAATTTTATTTTCTGTTTTCGTATTAGGCTCCAATGTCGCCCAGACGTCGCGACGCAAATTTTCAAGGTCTGCGCGAGCGCATTCGGCGTCCATCAAAGCATTTTCCATAGCGCCGGAGCTGTAAGATTTTTTTAATCTTTCGAGCCATCGAATTATCCCTGCGATTTTTTTATCTACTAGCCTGTCTGTCGGACAAGCGGTTAATGAAATTTGTTTCAAATTTTTATCACTCCTGATTCTTTACGCTTCGCTGACGCACAGCCAGCCGCGAATTTTTGCAATAGCTGTCCGTCGCAGCCTGTATACATGACTGACATCTAATTTTTTTTCTTGAGCTACTTCTTTGGGCTTCTTACCCTCGAAGAACAACGCCGAAACGATTTCAGCTTCGCGGCCTTCGAGTTTTGAAATACTCTGCGCGACATCGAGCCATTCTTCGCCGCTCTCGTCTTCATTGGATTCTTCGGCGACTTGCAGCCATTCATCAGGCACAGGCAGCGGAGCTTTTTTTTCTGAACGTTCGAGCATGTTTATAATTTGACCGTGAATTTTGTGATAAGCGTACGTCGAAAACTTAAACTCGCGTTCAGGTTCAAATTTATCGACGGCGTTTATAAGCGCGAGCATTCCTTCTTGAATAATATCTTGCTTCAGCTCTGAATCCGTAACGTGAATTTTTCCTGCTATCCAAAATACAAGAGGTCTATACGCCACGATAAGTTCTTCGCGTGCGTCCATGTCGCCTTCAGAGCATAAGCGCCATAAATTTTTTTCATGTTCAGCTTCGAGGCTCATAATGTTTTTTGCTCCCCCCACACTGGCAGCTTCTCGCCACATTCGCCGGCACGGACATGAAGATCATCATTTGTAAATATCAAACACGGACGGCCGCGTCGCATTTCGATTCCGCTCATCGAACAGTTTGAAACTTCCATGTTCCAGACTTTATGAGGATTCAATCCTACAAAGACGGCGTATAACGCGCGCATAATTCCGCCGTGCGACACAACGACAATTTTTTTATAATCGCCGGCCAAAAAAGTTTTCACAGCGTGCGACATTCGGACATAAAGTTTTTCCCACGTCTCTGCACCTTCGGGAGGATAAAAGAACGGGTCCGAACGCCACAGCGAGTATATGCTATGTTGTTCGTGTTCAAGGTTGGGAATTGATTCGCCCTCCCAGCTTGCAAAATTAATTTCTTCGAGTTCGGGTAAGATGACGGGAGTTAAGTTATGACGTTCTGCAATGGCAGAAGCTGTATAGAAGGCACGATCTAAAGGACTTGTGTAAACAATCTCGACAGGCCACGACGATAACCGCGCTGCTAAAGCATGAGCCTGACGTTTGCCTGTGTCCGTGAGTTTTACGTTAGTTCTGCCTTGAAATCTATATTGAATGTTCCATTCGGTTTGCCCGTGCCTCGCTAAGATAATTCGGCGGGGTTCGTCTGATGTCAGGTTCATGATTCATTCCCTTCGTAACTTATAATTTTTTTTAACGATTATTTTTTACGTAATTATAGCATTTTTAAATTCAAATTTTGATTCTTGTGAATTATATTTTTTAGCAAACTACCGCTGCTTAAATTAATTTATAAATGTTATAAAGCCTCACACGACTAAAATCGCATGAGGCTTCCAGCTGTAAAGATAATATAGTAGGAGGAAAGTTCACTATCGCGTTAAATAATATTGAACAACAGCTACAGCGACTGGCGCAACAATAGTAGCGATGCTGAATAAAATTCCAAACACTGCGAACCATTTATTATGCGACTGATGTAAA
>CAJORD010000128.1 GCA_905236605.1 uncultured Synergistales bacterium
GCGGCTTTTCCTGTGCATCAGCTGTTCAAATTTTCAAGCCTTTGCAAAAGTTCGTTTTTATCGTGTCCTAAAATCAAAGTTAATGATGTCGCTGTCCTATCAGCATGAATTAATCTCTCGTTTGTGATCCCACAAAGTTCAGCTAAAGCCATCGCGCCTTCTTTAACGGTCTCGTCGCTATCCGGCGGATAAATTATGCTGCACGCCTTGTAATCATAATGTCGCGCGTTGCCGGTGTAAGGAACTTCGATCCCGATTCGCTGAAAGATTTGCGCGGCGCGTCGGCTGATCCCTTTTTCTCCGTCGCCGTTCAAAATTCTTATACTTGTAATTTGATTGCGGAGTTCGTCAAGTTTTTCAGAATCGAAGTAGGCAACCTCTTTAGCTTCGGGCGTGATGTCAAGGTCAACGTTCTCAAGAGATTCGAGCGTCGAATCATCAGCGGGCGGAAGTTTTGCGGCGAGCTGCAACGAGAACGCGTTATTGTCGAGTATCCAGTAGCTCACGTTTTTATTAAATCCGACTTTGCCAGGCGCCATGAACATTGTTATTCGCTCCGGGGGAATGTTATTCGCGAATTGCATGAGCTTAAGAGCTTCGAGCGGTGCTAAATCCGTGTCTACAGCGTCAATGACTTCATTAACGAGCGTTGGAATTTTTGTAATTATCAACGGCGATTTTAATTTTTGCATTACGATGTCAATAAATTTTTGTTGACGTTTGACGCGGCCAATGTCGCCCAAAGGGTCATGACGGAAACGAACATAGCCGAGCGCCGTCTTGCCGTCCATATGCTGCTGACCCTTCTGAATATTTATAAATAATTTTCCGGAGTAGTCATTATATTGAAGTTTCTTTTCGACATAAATGTCCACGCCGCCGATCGCGTCAATGATTCGCGGAAAGCTTTTGTAATTTACTTTCACAAAGTAGTCAATCGGAATGCCAGTTAAGTTTACAAGGGTCTCACGTAATAAATTTATTCCGCCATAAACATAAGCGTGATTAATTTTGTCCCAGCTTCGCCCGGGAATATAAACGCGTGAGTCACGAGGTATCGAAGCAATTCGCAAGCCTTTATTTTCAGCGTCGAAAATCGCAAGCGCTATAGCGTCTGTTCGTGAACCGCCGTCAACATTATCAAGACCGACAATTAAAACATTAACGCTATTGCGAGCGCCTGAAGTTGTTTTTTCTTCTGGTGCTTCAGCAACGGCGAGTTCTGCATCGCCCGAAATAATTTTGCTTGACTCTTGCTCGCTCTTGGCCTGCGGTTGAGATTTTGGCTGCGTCTGTGTCGTCTTAGGAAGCGGCAGCGGATTCGGGTCGTTAAGAATTTCCATTAATCTGAAAGCCGCGCCACCGACAGTTGACGCTATCACCATAAAGATTATGCCTAAAATTTTTAATGTTTTCATAAATTTCTCCTCACTGCAATTTTTTATAAAGATTATTCGATTCTATATATATCTCGACGAGGTGGGGAACTAAAAATCTTATGCCCCGTCCGTCGCGTGAACGTTCGCGAATTTCTGTGCTTGATATTGCGAACTGCGGTATCTCAATATATTTTAACTTATCTTTAATAAAATTCGGCAGTGCTTCAATGCCGCTGACGGGATAGCCTGGCCGCCGCGCCGTAACGAGTGTGCAAAGCTCGGGAATTTTTTCATATTCAAACCACGAAGTTATAGACAGCATAGCGTCAAGCCCAGTTATGAAAAATAAATCTTCGGGTGCAATCCCTGAATTTATAAATTCGCGCAACGTGTCTATCGTGTGAGTTTCTTCTTTGCGGTCAATCTCGATTCTTGAAACAGAATATTCAAGTACCCCGGCTGTGGCCAAGAGCGTCATCGCGTATCTGTCTTCGGCGGGCGTTATATGATGGTCATGTTTATAAGGAGGGTCGCCCGTCGGGACGAAAATTAATCTGTCTATACCCAAATTGATTCGCGCTTCTTCAGCTGCGAGTAAATGTCCGTAATGTATCGGGTCGAAAGTTCCGCCCATAATTCCTGTTTTCATGTTCTTAATTTTTTAAGTTACGATTTCCGGCTCAAAATCAAATTCGATTTCGCCAATATAAACTTTGTCGCCTTCTTTAGCACCTGCGGCTTCGAGAGCTTCTTCGACACTGAAAGATTTAAGCAGACGCGAAAATTTTTGCAAAGCGTCCTCGTGTTCAAAATTAATTCGCGAGACAGATTTTTCAAAGTTTTCATGTTCGACTCTAAAACTTCCGTCGGCCTGTTTAATAATTTGAACAGGAGTGTGCGAAGCTCTGCGCGCGATTTTCTTCGGGACAAGTTCGATTAATTCGCCGGGGTCATAATCTAATTTCACTGCGGGAGTTTTGCGAACTAATTCGGCGATGTTCTTTATTAATTCGGGAATGTTCTCGCCTGTCAACGCACTCACGGCCATATAGAGAGCTGAAATTTTTTCGGCCTCTGCCTGTAATAATTTTGAATTTTCTTGAGTGCCTTCGATGTCGATTTTGTTTCCGATGACGATACAAGGCCGCGAAGCTAAATCGGCTCCATACTCTTTGAACTCGTTAATTAGCGCGTGAAATGTCTCAACGGAATTTGCCTGCGACAAATCTATAACGTGTAATAAAATTCTTGTTCGTTCGACGTGGCGCAAAAATTGCAAGCCTAGGCCCTTGCCTTCGTGTGCGCCCTCAATGAGTCCGGGTAAATCTGCTATAACGACTTTAGCATCATCGACAGCTAAAACTCCCAAGTTCGGTGAAAGAGTTGTAAACGGATAACCCGCGATTTTGGGCTTAGCTCCGCTAATAGCCGCGAGTATGCTGGACTTGCCCGCGTTCGGAAATCCTGCAAGCCCGACATCGGCAATTAATTTTAATTCTAGGATTAAATTTTTTTCTTCGCCGGGGTCGCCTTTTTCTGCAAATTTCGGCGCGCGTCTTGACGACGTAGCAAAATGAGCGTTGCCCTTGCCTCCTCGTCCGCCATGAGCCGCAATAAAATTTTGTCCCGGTTCAACGAGGTCAGCTAAAATTTCTCCGCTCGAGTCTTTTATTAAAGTTCCGCACGGCACAAAAATTTTCAAGTCTTCTCCGTTAGCTCCCGTTCGCATTGCTCCCGAACCGTGCCCGGCATGTCCTGCTTGAAAGCGTCGATCGTATTCAAAATCCGCAAGCGTTACGACGCCGCCGACAGCTTCGATTATTACGTCGCCGCCCTTGCCGCCGTCAGCACCATCAGGCCCGCCTTTGGGAACGAATTTCTCGCGCCGGAAACTCAAAGCGCCATTGCCTCCGCGTCCGGCCTTCACAAAAATTTCTGCAATATCTACAAATTTCATTTAATGATAAAAAAATTTGCCCCGTTCGTGGGGCATGACAAGTTCAAAAATTATTCGGCTGCTTCGGGAATGATCGAAACAAATTTTCTTGAGCGGCTTGTGTGATAATTCACCTTGCCGGGGACGAGTGCAAAGAGCGTGAAGTCGCGTCCGAGTCCGACGTGCTTGCCGGGGTGAACTTTTGTTCCGCATTGACGAACTAAAATGCTTCCGGCGTTGACAGTCTCGCCTGCAAAGGCCTTAATGCCGCGATATTTAGGCTGGCTGTCGCGTCCGTTGGTCGAGCTTCCCTGACCTTTCTTGTGCGCAAAAAACTGAAGATCAAATTTGAATGTCATTGTTTAATTTCCTCCGTTTGAATTTTCACATAATCGGGATTATCTGCGGCGATGATTTTCAGCGACTCAACTACTGTTCGTGTTAATAAAGAAATTTTATCGCTATATTTTTTGAGCCACGAAATTTTTATCACAGGGACTTCATCATTAATATTAATAACCAGACTGTCAAGGCGAGCTACTTCCGACAAACCCAGCATAAGCGACTGCATAAGAACGCTGACCGCCGCGCAGATTATATCGCTGCCTTTGTCTGCAAAATTTGAATGTCCTTTGCTTTCAATCCCGACTAATTTTTTTTCTTGATGAAAAAGAGTGATTCGAATCAATGCTTACGCTTCGATGTTTTTAATTACGACTTCGGTGTAATACTGACGATGACCGCGCATCTTTCTGATGTTCTTCTTGCTCTTGTATTTGAACACGAGAACTTTATCGGCTCTTGCCTGCTTGACGATCTCGGCTGTAACTCTTGCACCGGTTACATAAGGATCGCCGAACTTTGTTTCAGTGCCTTCGCCGCCGACCGCGAGAATTTTATCGAAAATAATTTCGGTGCTGGTTTCGCCGGGAAGTTTTTCGACTCTGAATTTATCGCCGACGTTCGCGCGGTATTGTTTGCCGCCTGTTTCGATTACTGCGTACATAAAATTTTTCCTCCTTACGCTGAACTAAGGCTCGCGATTTTTATCAACGAATTTAATTTGCCCCGCTCATGCGCGAATTAATTGCGGTGAAATTATAACAGACGATTTTATTTTTGAGCGAGGAGTTAGAAACTAAAAAATTTATTTCTTTTTCAAAGCCATCAACGCCAACGCCAATAACGACACCGCGAAGCTCGAATTACAGCCACCGCCACTTGAACCTAAATTGCCGTTGCCGTCATTAGATTTCGTTTCCGTGGCTGTTGCGAGATAAACACCATAGTCCCCAGCGCTTACGATATTGGCCGCTGCAATAATCGTTTCTGGAACTTGTGAAAAATTTTCGCCGTCCGAGTTAAGCAACGTAGCCTCCGTTATTCCGCTTGGAAGTGCTGACGCGTTAACACCACTTGAATACACTATTGAGCTAACCAAATAAATTTTTATATCTTTATCGATGCCGCGTAAATTTGAAGGCACGCTGAACGACATCACATAATATCCCGGCTCACTGACGCTTAACGAAGCGAGCGTTTCTGAAATCGTGAATCCGTCATCGCTAATTGCTGACGTGATGGCCGGTGTGGCTTCCTTCTTATCAGAGAAATTTGTTTCTTCCAAGAACACAATGTCGGAACTTCTCACGCCGAAAGCCGAAGCAATTTTATTTTTGACTTCGGGCTTGACGCTCTCGTTGTCGATTATTTTTACTTCAGATTGATTATTCGGCTGCGTGTTTGTCTGATTGTTTTGGTTCGTATTTGTTTCAGTTTTGCTGTCTGGTTTGTCGGACGCGGGAGGATTGCTCGTCGGTTTAATCGACACAAGCGCGACTGAAAAATTATCGTTCCCATTGCCTTCAAGTTCTTGTGTGATTTTCAAAGAGTCATCGGACTGCGGAGTAAATTCGCAAAAGAATTTTTTGTTGTCGTTCCACTTATAATAAACCGCGTATAACTTTCCTGAATCACATACGATATCATAAAGTGAGTTCAAAGAATTATCATCTTCAAAAACTTTTTTGTTCTCGGAGCCGTTCCAGTGATATAACGTCGTGCTATATGGCTGTATTGTGTAATATAATCCGCCGTTGCCGTCGGAGTACATTGTATTAAAAGAGCTGCCGTATGTTTCAACGTCCACAACTTTTTCAGGATTTTCAGAGAAGCCTTTGAATTTATAAATCCCTGATTCTTGATCGCCATTTGAATGGTCGTAGATCGTAGCGTAAAAATAAATTTCTCCGCCGCTGATCGTTACAGTATTGTAAGAAATATTGATGTTTTTACTTCCAGTGTATTGTCCTGTTACTTCGCCTGCTTCGTTGATTTCAACAAAATTATCGTTCCCGCTTCCTGTAGTAGTAACATAATAGCCGTCGATTAAGTCTATTGTACTGTAGCGAATTTTATATATAACATAAATTTTATCGTTCAGCACAATGGCCTTTGAGTCAGCGTCAAAAAATTTTCTTGAAGGATTGGCGACGTACTTGTGTAAGACGTGTTCTTTTGTTTCGCCGGTCGTTAAATCAAATTCAATGATTTTGCAGTCGTAATTCAAAGCCGCCTTTTGTTTTCTCAAATATTCTTTTTCAAATTCATTAGGAGCGGCCGCGATTCGTTTGTCAAACTCTTCTTCGATCGTAATTGGTTCCTGCGTTTCGCTGTCAGTTCGATAATTGCTGACCGAGCTGCCGAAGAGCAATTTATTTTTATAAACGGCAACGTCGTCCATTTTATAATAACCATCCGCACTCATCAAAGGCTTTGTGAGATCCGCGGGGTCATAAAGACAAACGCCTCCATCGAACTCACGATAAACTAAAATTCGCGAGTTCCCGTTATGCGTGAACGAAACTACATCGCCTATCGTTGAATAAGAGTTGACATCGCTGTTTGCATTGTTGGTTGTGATTACTGGAGTTTTTTGGAATTTTCCTGAAGCGTCTTCGCTAATGTAGCCCAGCGTATAATCAGAGTATATGCCATCGTGATTGTCTTGTTCGGTGTAAACGAATTGCGCAGCTTGTGAAGAAAAACTAAAAAGAAAAACAAACAGAAAAAGTAATATTACGAAGGAAAATAATTGCCTCTTGCCTCTTGCCAAGGATACAAACTCATTATTAAAAAGTCAAACCTTTCATTGAAAAATTTTTCAGAATTATGACAGAAAAAATTGTAACACAAAATTTTATTTCTTCACGCCGATTAAGACATTTTTGTTCCAGCCATAATAAGGTGTCGAAACAATAATTCCTTCAGGAATATCCGGTTGTTTGTCGTAGCCCTCGAAAACGGAAAACCAAAAAACTATATCTGCGCGGCCTGATTTCAAAGCTGTAGCTCGTGAACCTGCTTCCACGTTTATTATATTAATGTTCAAGTGTAAACGTCGGCCAATCTCTGCAAGCATGGCCGTGCTAAATCCTGCGGGCGTTCCTCCAACGTCAATATAATCAAGCGGAGGCATATCGCCTGTTATTGCGACTGTTACAGTTTCAGCGTCATCGAACTTTTCAATTTTAACAGGCTCAGGGTTCGCCGCTTTCGGGCCTGTTATAAAATCTCTTGCGATGATCCCGTTTGTTCCATCGTCGCCCATATCCCCAAGAGCTTTGTTGAATCTGTCGCGAAGTTCTTTTTTTTCTTCAAGGAATCCGAAGGCGAGGGCAGTCGGATTTTTGCTCATAATGAACGCTCGCATTTTATATTCGGGATTTGTCCTGAAAATGTAATCAGCAACAAAATCAGGCACGCCCATAACATCAATTTCGCCTCTGTTCAGAGCCAACGACATTAACACATGAGAATTAAAAGGCTTGATTGAAATATTTTCGATGTTGAAATCCTTATCGAAGACTGCGGCTAAAATATTTTCACCGATGTTTGTAGCGACGTTTGGAAACAACACTCCGATACTTTCAGCATGAGCCCCAGCCACTAACAATAAAACAAGAAACGAAGCGCACAAAAATTTTTTCTTCATGATAAATTTGAAGCCTCCTTAAAATTTTCTTCGCGAATTATAATATAAAAAATTAATTTGGAGGTGTTGAGTCATTGCATTTACTTAAAAAATTTGCATTTTTATTTTTTTCTCTCTTAATTTGCGTTGAGTGTTTCGCGAAGGAGCCTATAACATCGATTCAGCAGCTTAATGATTCTAATTTCACTATAGC